>JAILFU010000031.1 GCA_024697405.1 Prevotella sp. | reverse complement strand
TCCTAAAGTGACCTTCGACCTTCCACGTCCATTCCGCATGGAGGGTATTCAGCGAGTGGATGACACACCGTTACATAAGGCTGTACGGGAAGCATTTACGAATTCAATCATCCATGCTGATATGATGTTGGAGGCCGGCGTGCTTCGAATAGAGAAACATGAAGACCGCCTGGTGTTCCGCAACCCTGGTTTGCTGATGCTGCCGTTGAAGGAGATCTATGAAGGTGGCGTGTCAAAAGCCCGTAACCCCAAGATACAGAATATGCTAAGGATGATTGGCTATGGCGAAAACCTTGGCTCTGGTTTCCCGATGATACTCAGTGCTTGGAAACAGGCAGGTTGGGCAGAGCCTGTATTAGAAAACCGCTTGGAGGTGGATGAAGTTTCCTTGGTGCTCCCAATTAAGCGTATTGAGGGCAATGCCCCCAAAAGTGCCCCCAAAAGTGCCCTCAAAAGTGCCCTCAAAAGTGCCCTCAAAATTGGCCCCAAAAGTGGCTCCAAAAACAGAAAAAGTGGTCCCAAAAAGTTGTCACCGCAGGAACGGCTTGATATGATTATAACACTTGTTCGGAATGAACCACTAATAACACGTGAGAATATCTGTGAGATTCTGGGTGTTGGCCTTACTACATTGAGAAAAGACCTCCGAATTCTGAAAGAACAATATGGCGTGCACTATGAGGGTTCCAGCAAAACGGGTGAATGGGTGATTGATAATTAGCTGCTCTTTTTCGATAGAGTACTGAATAAAAAAAGTAACAATGGCGAACCTACAAGATATCAAGCAAGTTCTAAAGACCTATTATGGCTATGACAGCTTCCGGCCTTTGCAGGAGGAGATTATCATGCATACCATTGGTGGCGGAGACTCGCTGGTGCTGATGCCTACGGGTGGCGGCAAGTCGCTTTGCTTTCAGATGGCGGCATTGCTGATGGATGGGATGGCGGTCATTGTGTCGCCACTTATCTCCCTGATGAAAGACCAAGTGGAGGGATTGCGGATGAACGGTATCGCTGCTGAGGCTCTGAACAGCAGCAATGATGAGGGATATAATCGTGACATCATCAATCGCTGCATCGACGGGAAGGTTAAGATGCTGTATATTTCTCCAGAACGGTTGGTGGGCGGCGTGCTGGCGATATTACAGCATGTGCATGTGTCGCTGTTTGCCATCGACGAGGCTCATTGCATCTCAGGCTGGGGTCACGACTTCCGGCCGGAATACACACAATTGGGCCTGTTGAAGCAACTGTTCCCACGTGTGCCGATGATGGCCCTGACGGCTACTGCCGACAAGATTACCAAGGAGGACATTCTGGCACAGTTGAATATTCAGCATGCAAAGACGTTCATCAGCAGTTTTGACCGTCCGAACCTGAGTCTTGACGTGAAACGAGGCTATTCAGCAAGGGATAAGTTACGTTCTATAGAGGAACTGATTCGCCGTCACCCACAGGAGAGCGGCATCATATACTGTCTGACTCGTAAGACCACGGAGACGCTTGCGGCAAAGTTGAAGCAGGATGGCTTTTCTGCTGGTGTGTATCATGCTGGACTGCCTAACTCGGAGCGCAGTCAGGTGCAGGATGACTTTCAGAATGATCGCGTCCTGATTATCTGTGCCACGATAGCCTTTGGCATGGGCATCGACAAGAGCAATGTCCGTTTTGTGGTACACTACAATCTCCCCAAGAGCATTGAAAGCTTCTATCAGGAGATAGGGCGCGGAGGGCGTGACGGTCTGCCATGTGAGACGGTGTTGTTCTACAACCTGCAGGACATCATGACACTGCGCAAGTTTGCTGACGAGAGTGGACAGCAGGAAATCAACCTCGACAAGCTTCAGCGTATGCAAGAGTATGCCGAAGCACAGGTTTGTCGTCGCCGCATACTGCTGAATTACTTCGGAGAAATCAGCGAGAAGAGTTGTGGCAACTGTGACGTATGCCATACACCGCCACAGATGTTCGACGGTACGACCATTGTTCAGAAAGCGCTTTCGGCCCTTGTCCGCACTAAGGAGAGTATCGGTTTCACGCTGATGGTTGACATCCTGCGTGGAACGTTGTCGCCCGACGTCGTCAGCAACAAGTACAACACGATAAAAACCTTCGGTGTCGGGCGCGATATTTCTGCCCGTGACTGGCACGACTATCTGTTGCAAATGCTACAGATGGGATTCTTCGAGATAGCCTACAATGAAGACCGCCATCTGCACATCACACCGTTGGGCCAGGAAGTCCTCTATGGAAAGCGCAATGTGCAACTGGCTGTTATCAATCGAGAGGAGCTTATGGTTAAATCGCGCAAAAAGAAACAAAGAGAGGAAAGGGAAAAAGAATGGGCCACCATCGGCCAAGGCCCATCAAACGATCTGTATAGCCGTCTGCGAGAGGTGCGCCGACAAATGGCGGCTGAGATGGGCAAGCCTGCATTTATTGTCATGTCCGACAAATCCCTGCAAGACTTGGTGCTGAAACGGCCTACGACGTTAGAGGCGATGGCTGATGTTTATGGTTTTGGCGAATATAAGGCAAAGGCATACGGCAAACCATTTATCGAAGCCATCAGACAGTATGAAGGCGACCGTGCAGACCTGCCATTCCCTGACGCAGTCCCATCTCTTACGCCTCCGGAACCCTCCTCATATATGGAACAGCAGAAACAACTCCATGCCAATGCGTATGCAAGATGGGACGACGAGGAAGACAAGAAACTGAAAGGATATTACAGACAGGGGCTAAGCATATCAGAGATTGCGTCACTGATGAATCGGAATATTGGGGGAATTACAACGCGTATCAAGAAACTTGGTCTCATGAATGATTCAGATTCCACATCGGCTGTTTTCTCTTCGACAGCTAAGAAAGAAAGATTCAACGAATATAGACAAGAATTAGAAAAACTTGTTGAAATGAGAGCTGAGATGGACAGGAAGATAGAAGAGCTACGCAAGAAAATGGAGAAGGACGAAGGCCTTCTGTGATAGTTAGGAATAATAACGACAATAATAATAGAGTACTTATGGATAAGCAACAACTGAAAGAAAGAGAGACAAGAATTACTGAATTGGCAGTGGCATTCTGCCATGAACGTTTAGACGAGGAGTGCGCAGAGCTGTGTACCAAGCTGGTGCAGAAGCTTGGGCGCAAACGCACCTGTCCCCTGCAGTCTGGCCGACTGGAGATTTGGGCAGCGGCAGCAGTATATACCATTTGCAGCGTCAACTTCATGTTCAGCAAGGACTCCCGGCTGAGCACATCGTCATACGAGATTGCGGAGTACTTCGGAGCCAGCGGCTCTACGATTGCCCAGAAGTCGAGGGGCGTCAAAGACCTGCTGAAGATTAGCAATTTTTTCGACCCAAACTTCACCTTGAAGGAGATTGCCGAGCGCAACCCGTTCAATAGGCTGGTGATGAGGAATGGTTTCTTTTTCTTCGATTAAGTCGACAGAAACAACTGTTGGCCTGCATGCTGGACGCCAGGCCCTTGTACCCACTTCTCGTGACGAATCGTTTGCTGTAGGGACGGATACAAGGTTTGTCACTATGGTAGGTATGCGTTAACTTTTTTACTAAATGCTTTGTTACAATAATTTTTTTTCGTATCTTTGTGCCGAATTTCTAAACAAAGCAGACATGGTAGAGAATCTGGATACGCCAGGCAAGTGGTCGCCACGAAGCTTGAATGCCGGAGACGAAGCCGGATGGCGCTACCATCCCCTCAAGGGAAGCGGAGCGGCTGCGTAAGATAGGTGAACTGCTATGTCGTTGCCTTAACCTAAAATGTAACAGACACTATGCGAAAGACGATATTATTTTTCATTTTAGTTGCCTCCATGCTTGCCTCATGTTCTGGAGGCAAGGTAAAATACCGCATTGGCGTGTCGCAGTGCTCCGATGACATCTGGCGCGACAAGCAGAATGCTGAGCTGAGGATGGGCGCCTACTTCCATGACAATGTAGAACTTAAATTTGCTGTGGCCTACGACAGCGACGAGCGGCAGGTGCAGCAGATAGACAGCCTTGTGAACGATGGCATCGACCTGCTCATTGTGGCACCAAACCAGGTAAAGACCATCTCTCCCGCCATCAACCGCACCTACGATAAGGGTATCCCGGTCATTGTGTTTGAGCGAAAGACCAGTTCGCAGAAATACACAGCCTTCATCAGTGCCGACAACTATGAGATGGGGCACGTGATGGGCGAATACATCGTCGCGCGCCTTGGTGGTAGGGGCTCGGTGTTGGAAATAATGGGTTTGGAAGGATCGTCGCCCGCCATCGAGCGTCATAACGGTTTCATGGATGCCGTGAAAGAGGCACCCGGCATTCAGGTGGTGGCCTCGCTACAGGGCGACTGGACGGAGCTGACAGCCTATGAGACCACCCGGCAGTGGTTCGCTAATAATAAAGATGTACCCGTAGACTTGGTGTTCGGTGCCAACGACCGCACGGCCATGGGAGCGCGGAAAGTGCTTGGTAATGACGTGTTATACTGTGGCATTGACGGCCTTCCCGGTGAGAATGGCGGCATACAACTAGTGCGCGATTCTTTGCTTGACGCTTCGTATATCTATCCCACCCACGGCGACCAGATTATCGACCTGGCCATCCGCATACTCGATGGCCAGCCATACGAGAAGGAGACGATGCTGATGTCGGCCCTCGTCACTCACGACAATGCCAAGGTGCTGCTGATGGAGAGCGAGGAAATCATGCGGCAGGCCGACCAGCTGGACTTGTTGCACAAGAAGGCCGACAACTACCTGCATAAGCTTGATACGCAGCGTGTCATCAACTGGCTGGCCATAGGTATCATCGTGTTGTTTGTCATCGTATTCGTATTGTTCTACCTCTATCATCTCCGCAAGATTGCCTTGCAGAGAGAGCGTGTGGTCAATACACTGTGGAACCTTAGGCCAGAGGACATTCCCGTGGCTTCTGAACCCACGGCGACTGCCGGTGATTATACATCCCCTCCAACAGAACCCACGGCGACAGCCGGGGATAGCAAGTCTCCTTCGGCTGACGGTTCAGAGCAGTCAGGCAATGCCGATGATGACGACGAACCCGTTGCCGTCTCCCATTTCATCTCTCGCTTCAAGGAGGTCATAGAGTCACGTTTGGTAGACAGCGATGTGAGTGTGGAGGATCTTGCAGCCGACATGAACCTGAGCCGCGTGCAGCTTTATCGCAAGGTGAAGGCCATCTCAGGCTCCTCTCCTGTAGAGCTGCTTCGTACCGCCCGCCTGAATCGAGCCTATCAGCTGCTGCTTACCACTGAAAAGAGCGTCTCGGAAGTGGCCTACGCCGTTGGATTCACCGCCCCCTCTTACTTCACCAAGTGTTTCAAGGAGGAATATGGCATGGTGCCGGGTGACGTGAGGAAATAACGACAGGAAATGTGAATTATCGTTCATTCCGTCGCAAAAATGTTTCATTGCAACATATTTTGCACGGCGTGAACGATATTTTTTATGCTTTTGCGCAGGGGGTTAGTACTTTTGCGCCAGATTTCTGGAACAATAGTATTAACAAAAAAAACCTAGAAGCAAATGGAAAGACTAAGGAAATTTCTGTTGAGCGTGACGCTCATCTTTGCGAGTACTATGATGTACGCGCAGACAGAGATTACTGGCTCGGTGGAGGATGACATGGGTCCTGTCATCGGGGCTACGGTAATGGAAAAAGGGACATCGAACGGCACAGTGACCGATTTCGATGGCAACTTCAAGCTGAAGGTGAAGGCCGGCACGACGCTCGTCTTCAGCTACATCGGCTATGAGAAGCAGGAGCTGCCTGCGCAAAACGGCATGCACGTGGTGATGAAGGACAATGCCCCGCAACTGCAAGAGGTGGTGGTGACCGGCTATCAGGTGCAGCGCAAGGCCGACCTGACGGGTGCCGTGGCCGTGATGGACATGAAAGGTGCCAAGAGTGAGGGCGACCCCAACATGCTCAACTCCATGCAGGGCAAGCTGCCCGGTGTGAACATCGTCACCGATGCCGCCCCTGGCGGTGGCGGTGCCAGCATCCGCGTGCGTGGTATGAGCACGGTGAACGGTGCTGCCCCGCTCTATGTCATCGATGGCGTGGCCACCACCGAGAACCTCAACTCGCTGAACGCCGCCGACATTGAGTCGATTCAGGTGCTGAAGGATGCCTCGTCGGCCTCTATCTACGGTAGCCGCGCCGCCAATGGTGTCATCATCATCACCACCAAGAAGGGCAAGGGCGACAAGGTGACGGTGAACGTGGGCTATACCGCCACGCTGAACACCATTGCCAAGCAGTACGACGTGATGAACGCCCAGCAGTGGGGACAGGCCTACTGGACGGCCAACAAGAACGCCGGCCTGGTGGCCTCGCACCCCTTCTATGGCAGTGGCGACCAGCCCCAGCTGGCCACCAACCTCGATGCTGCCGGCAAGGTGCGTGCCGCCGACACCGACTGGCAGGACGAGGTGTTCTCCTCGGCTTGGACCAACAACCTCTCGGCCTCAGTGTCGAACAGCAGCGAGAAGGGCTCGTTCATGCTCTCGGGCAACTATATCAATCAGAACGGACTGATGAACCACACCTTCTATCGCCGCTACACCGCACGCCTGAACTCCACCTATAATATAAGTAAGGTGTTCAGTGTGGGCGAGAATCTGATGATTGCCCAGTGGAACGACCGTGGCTACGGCACCGGCAACGACCGTGGCATCCCCTATACCGCCATGCGCCAGCACCCCGCCATCCCCGTCACCGACAGCGACGGTGCCTACACCAATCCCATGCAGCTCTCGGGCAGCGACATCGCCAACCCTGTGCATGAGCTGTATAATGGCCGCGACAACACGAATGAGAGTTGGCGCATCTTTGGCAACGCCTATATCGACATCAAGCCCGTCGACGGCCTCACCCTGAAGAGCAACCTGGGCATTGAGCACACCCAGTTCTTCAACAAGAACCTGGGCCGCCGCATACAGCCGAGCGACATGAACAGCGTCTCGCGGGCCTACGGACAGGGCGACACCTACACCTGGACCAACACGGCCAACTATCTGAAGACCTTCAAGGGTGTGCACCACCTGAACGCCCTGTTCGGTACGGAGTTCATCAAGTATCGCTCTGAAGACCTGAACGGCGCCAACCGCGACTATGCCTTCGAGGATGTGGACTACATGCAGATTGGTGCCGGCGGCGGCGAGCAGACCGTGGGCGGCGGCAAGGCCGAGTGGGCACTGTTCTCGCTCTTCGGCAAGCTCGACTACAACTATGCCGACCGCTATCTGCTGAGTGCCACCCTGCGCCGCGACCAGACCTCGCGCTTGCACAAGGACAACAACAGCGGTGTGTTCCCCGCCTTCTCGGCCGCCTGGCGTGCCTCCGAGGAGAGCTTCTTCCCCCAAAACAACGTGGTGAGCGACCTGAAGATTCGCGCCGCCTGGGGACAGAATGGCAACTCGGCCATCAGCGACAACTACGCCTACTACACCCGCTACGCCTATAACCTGCGCCATGGCTCCTACGACCTCAACGGCACCAACAACAGCGTTGTGCCGGGCATCGTGGCTGCCTCGAGCGGCAACCGCAACCTGAAGTGGGAGACCACCACGCAGACCAACCTCGGCTTTGACGCTCAGCTCTTCCAAGGTGCCCTGAGCCTGTCGTTCGACTATTTCTGGAAAAACACCAAGGACATGCTCACCATCCCCCCGACGCTCTCGGTGGAAGGCGAGGGCGCTGCCATGTGGATGAACACGGGCGAGATGAAGAACAACGGTTGGGAGCTGACCATGACCTACCGCTCGCCACAGTATGGCGACTTCTCCTGGAATGGCACGCTCAACCTCTCGCAGTATAAGAACGAGCTGGTGAAGTTCAACGACGTGGTGACCTCGCAGGGCGGCGACTACCGTCTGATGGTGGGCCAGCCGATGGGTGTTTACTACGGCTACGTCTGCGACGGCATCTTCCAGAACGAGGACCAGGTGTCGAACCACGCCATCCAGCAGGGCAAGGGCGTAGGCCGCCTCATCTTCCGCGACATCGATGGCAACGGCACCGTCGACGACAACGACCGCTGTATCATCGGCGACCCGAACCCCGACTTCGCCATGGGCCTGAACCTCGACCTGAACTACAAGGACTTCACGCTCTCGGCATTCTTCAGCGGCGAGTTTGGCTTCGACATCTACAACACCACCCGTCGACAGCTGGAGTTCATGCACTACGGCGGCGGCTCCTCTACCAACCACGGCGTGGACATCCTCAATGCCTGGAGCCCCACCAACACCGGCGCCTCCATCCCCGCGCTGACCATGGTCGACAACAACAACGAGACCCGCATGTCGAACTACTTCGTGGAGGACGGCTCCTACCTGAAGCTGAAGTACCTGAAACTGGGCTACCAGCTGCCGAAGGACATCGCCCAGAAGATTTTCGCCTCCAGCATCAGCGTCTTCGGGCAGGTGGAGAACATCTTCACCATCACCAGCTACAAGGGACTCGACCCCGAGGTCATCCTCGGCGGCTATGGTGCCCGTGTCGACAGCGGTCTCTATCCCCGTGCAAGAACCTTCACCCTCGGTCTTAACATTACTTTCTAACACGTACAATAAATAAAGACAGTTATGACAACCAAGATATATAAAGCATTCATTGCCTGTTCTGTATGTTGCTGTATCACAGCAACCACCACGAGCTGCTCCGACCAGCTCGACCTGGCCCCGCAGGGTGAGTTCACCGCCGAGCAGCTCACCGACGAGAGCATCGAGGGCCTGATGTCGTCGGCCTACCAGGGCTTGGAGGCCCACTTCTTCGACGACAACAACGCCGCCTTCGCCGGCCCCATCACCAACTGGGTCTTCGACGTGCGCTCCGACGATGCCTAC
>JAILFU010000018.1 GCA_024697405.1 Prevotella sp. | reverse complement strand
GAAGGCACCCTGGCCGCCCAGGTAGCCGCCCAGAAGGAGCAGACCGCCCAGCCCCAGCTGGCTGGCGTGAAGACGCCCCGTCTGAACCTCTATCCTCGCGGCAACGCCATCATCGGCCACGCCAGCGTGCACGACACAGCAGCTGTGAACAAGATGCTGCAGAGCGACCTGGCCAAGAAGATGCTGCGCAAGGACCTGAAGCTCCTCTGGAGTGCCAAGAGCGAAGGCCCCATCTATCAGGGCGAGAAGGGCGAGCAGTTCCAGCTCTATGCCATCAAGGTCACCGACCCCTCGGGCAAGGCTCCTCTGGAGGGTGATGTCATCACCAGCGCCAGCGACGGCTACGACCAGCTGGGCAAGCCCGACGTGAGCATGCAGATGAATGCCGAGGGTACCCGCATCTGGGCCGACCTCACCCGCAAGAACATCGACCATGCCATTGCCATCGTCCTCGACGATGTGGTCTACAGTGCTCCTAACGTGAACGACGAGATCAACGGCGGCAACTCGCAGATTACCGGTCACTTCACCATCGAGGACACCAAAGACCTGGCCAACACGCTGAACTCTGGTAAGATGCCCGCCCCGATGCGCATCCTCTCTAGCACGATGGTTGGCCCGTCGCTCGGTCAGAAGTCCATCCAGCAGGGTATCATCTCGTTCATCGTGGCCTTCGTGCTGCTGATGTGCGTCATGGTGCTGCTCTACAACTTCATCCCCGGCATGCTGGCCAACATGGCCCTGCTGCTCAACCTCTTCTTCACGCTCGGCATCCTGGCCTCGTTCCAGGCCGCTCTGACCATGCCTGGTATTGCCGGTATCGTGCTCACGCTGGGTATGGCTGTCGACGCCAACGTGCTGATTTACGAGCGTATCAAGGAAGAGCTGAAGAAAGGCCTGCACATCCGCGAGGCAGTGAACGCTGGCTACGCCAACGCCTTCTCGGCCATCTTCGACTCCAACCTCACCTCTCTTATTACGGGTGTCATCCTCTACGTCTTCGGTACTGGTCCCATCCGCGGCTTCGCCACCACGCTCATCATCGGTATCTGCATCAGCTTCTTCACCGCCGTGTTCATGACTCGCCTGATTTATGACCGTCAGATGAAGAAAGACAAGTGGCAGAATCTCACCTTCAACACGCCCTTCTCGAAGAACCTCATGCAGAACACCAAGTTCAACATCATGGGGCAGTACAAGAAGAGCTATACCATCTGGGCCGTTGCCGCCGTGCTCTTCTGCATCAGCTTCGCTGTGCGTGGCCTGAGCCGCAGCATCGACTTCACCGGTGGCCGCAACTATGTGGTGGTGCTCGACAAGGAGGCTCCCGTCGAGGATGTGCGCCAGGCCATGGCCGGTGCTTTCATCAACACCATCGGCTCCAACGAGGGCCAGGAGGCCAACACCAGCGTCATCGCCCTCGAGGGCAGCCGCACCGTGCGTATCTCCACCAACTGGAACTACGAGAGCAGCGATCCTTCTGTCGACGAGCAGGCTGAGAACATCATCTACGAGAAGCTGAGCGCCGCCGGCCTTATCACCAAGGCCGACCTGGAGACCTTCAAGGAGGCTCCCGTCACCGAAGGCGAGAGCGAGATTGGCACCATCGTCAGCGCCACGAAGGTGGGTCCGTCGATTGCCAAGACCATCACCCGTGGTGCCTTCATCAGCGTCCTGCTGGCCCTGATAGCCATCTTCCTCTACATCCTGCTGCGCTTCCGCAATGTGGCCTTCTCCGTAGGCTCTATCATTGCCCTGGCATTCGACGCCCTCATCGTCATCGGATTCTTCTCCGTGCTCTGGGGCTGGGTGCCCATGTCGCTCGAGATCGACCAGACGTTCATCGGTGCTATCCTGACGGTGATTGGTTACTCCATCAACGACAAGGTGGTGGTCTTCGACCGTATCCGTGAGAACCTCGGCCTCTATCCCAAGCGCGACAAGAAGCAGCTCTTCAACGAGAGTATCAACCAGACGCTGGCTCGTACCATCAACACCTCTGTGACGACGCTCGTCGTGCTGTTCACCATCTTCATCTTCGGTGGCGACAGCATCCGTCCGTTCTCCTTCGCCATGATCCTGGGTGTCATCTTCGGTACGCTCTCCTCCATCTTCATCGCTGCTCCCACAGCCTACCTCATCCTGAGCCGCAAGAAGGACAAGGAGCCCGTAGAAGTAGAAGCCAAGAAGAAGAAGTAAGTCATCCGCGAAAGCGACTTCATATTTAAAACAGCCGGAAGAGCAACTCCTCTTCCGGCTGTTTGCTGTAGCTACTGAGCGGCGACTCTTTCAGCGCCGGTTGCACTCCTTTGCGGATAATCATTCTATTCTTTACATATAATTACCATATAATTACCCATTAATTTTGGCAATGATATAGCAGTTGTCACTGAATCAATTAGGCAACAATATAGCAGTTGACCCAGGAAATCTTCTCCGGCGGTAGCCACTCCCCTCCCCTCAAGGCAATTGCGAGGAGGGAGCAATTGGGGAGCGAAGCGACGGTGGGGCGAAGCCGGGGCAGGGGTGGGGTCTGTAACTATTTCCACTGAGAGTACACAGACGATATCAAACTCGCGGAAGGAAGTTAGAGACCCCACCCCTACCCCGGCTTCGCCCCACCGTCGCTTCGCTCCCCAATTGCTCCCTCCTCGCAATTGCCTTGAGGGGAGGGGAGCGGCTACCGCTAGAGAAGTGTTTGGGTACGCGTGCGTGCGCGCGTGTAATATGCGCGAAAAACGCGCTACAAGAGCTACTTTTGCACTAAACGGACTGATTGGCAAGCGGTTATCTGTAGCTACACTGCTCTTTTTGGAGCTACTATTGTAGCTACAGGCAGAACGGAACGAGGTACGGAAAATACTAACACCGGTGGGGACAATACTAACACCGTTGGGGACAATACTGCCGCCGTTCGGAAAAATACTGCCGCCGTTTTGAAAAATACTAACGCCGTTTTGGAGAATAGGAACGCTATTTTTTTGTCCCAAGGCTTGGGACATTTTTTTTAGCCTGGGGTTTTCTCCGCATCCTCTGTTTTTTCCTGCCGTGAAGTTTGTTCTCTGCCACAAATACCACTGTAGCTACTAGAGTAGCGCCAAAAAGAGTGCTGTAGCTACCGATAACCACTTGGCAACCAGTATGTTTGATGTCAAAGTAGCGCCTGTAGCTCGTTTTTTTCACGCGTTATTACGCGCGCGCGCGAGGAACTGCCCTTTCGTAAGGGGTAGCGGCTACCGGTGGCGCCGCCGCCGCTCACTCGGGACTCTGCGTGCTGCCCGTCAGGGGCTGGGTCGCGCGGGCATTGCTGCCAGCATTGGTGCCGAAGTACATATAGAGGGCTTCGATGGCATCGGCGGGCGTGACGAGGCCGTCGTTGTTCAGGTCGGCCGCCTTTAGGCAGAATCCGTTCTGCGCCACGTTGAAATAATGGTAGAGTATCATAATGGCATCGGCTGGCGTCACATGGTCGTCGTGGTTCACATCGCCCTTCTTGAGCACTTTGCGCTTCAGCGTCACCTCATTGCTGCCCACCTCTGCCAAGATGTAGTAGGGACCGTCGTTCTGCAGCCACTCTGATGAACCGGCAGCGCGGCTCACGGGCCAAATCTCATAGGTGCCCTCAGCCAGGCCAGCACCAGCTTCACAAGTACCCGAAAAACCACTTAAGTTTGTCATCGGCACATTGGATGATGTACCTGCCATCATTTCCTGCACTAAACTCTCTCCCTGGTAAATCGCCAGACCGAGATCGAAACTGTTCACATCGGAGGTACTATTGGCATACATAAAGGTATAGTCAAAGTAGAATTTTCCTTCAGAATTTCTTCTCACAGTGGTCTCGCCTGTCAACTCCAATGTTTTTGTCGTCATGACGATAGGCTCCACGTATGGCTGTCCGTCGCCTGGCTCCATATTGATGAGCATGTCCTGCCCGTTGTTATAGCCACCTTCTGAGCCGCCAGTACCCTGCCCCTTTGGGTCGAGGCTCGACAAATAGAACTCGCCGTCGAATTCTCCTTCCCATCCCCAATTGATATGGTACATTGAGGTGGAAGCATTATAGCCGTCACAAACAAAGGCATGTCCGCCGCCCTTGCCATTATCGCCACCCATGAGCACGGGACGTCCAGCAGCCAGCTCACCGTAGATAGTATTATCCCATTCCTCGACTGTCATGTTTTCATGATATAGGAAGGAAGCATCGCGGCGGAAACCGAAATACTTTTTCGCCACAACGGCAGCAGAGATGTCTGCGGCCGAAGAGCTTTTATAACCATATTCCATTCTCAGGCCTGCCCCGCAGTATTTCAACAACTGGGCGACGGCCTGCTCGGCTGCTTCGCTCGCAGTAGCATCATAGTCGTCCTGCATGTTAGCCCAGTCGATAGGCGACTCGGCGGGAATGCCATCCACGTGCAAGTTTCCCTTTTCGACATCATTGACAGTCCAATTATTCTTACAGTCGTAGGCCGTAATCTCAGCCAACGTGACATTTGTCACGGCCTTGCTACGGTGGTAATACAAAATCTGCGCCAGAGCAGTGGCCACACACCCGGTAACACACTTTCCATACTCAAAAAAATCGGGACATTCGTTGTAGTAGGGAGCATTCTGTCCCCAATGACAGGTAAGCATCGGCTCAATGGTGGCATGGCTGGACTGGAAGGATGTCCCCTTCATGCTGCCCCGCTGCTGCATGAACCGTATCTGCTCGGCATAGCCGTCGATGAATGCTCGCACATTGCAGGGCAGCTGGTCGTAGTCATAGCGTCCTTTCTGGACATAGCCCAGCACGTCGGCAGTCCGGTCATCACCGCTGATGATGACGAAGCCGTCATCAGCCATGTTAAAGACATAGAGCGGCTCACCTTCTTCTGCAGGTTTCGTCTTTCCGCGTGAGTTAGCGACTTCCTCCAGCCCGCTCTTCATACCCATACGCTGCATAAAGCCCTCCGCTTTCTGGCGTGCCTGCTCCCTGGTAATGGGAGCTGCCGTGGCAGCGCCAGTCATCATGGCAGCCACCACAAATAACAATACTGTCCTTTTCATCCCAATAATTCGTTTAATTCATCTATCTTGTCTTTCTCCAACTCCTAACACTTACTCCTCCCCTTGCCTCCTCCAAAAGGGGAAAGGGAGAATTCCTCCTCTTTGGAGAGGCTAGGAGGGGCTTTAACTCTCTACTCCGGTTCCCTGTCGTTCACAGGCCGTGTAGCCCGTGCGCCGCTATTTGTGCTGAAATACAAGTCGAGGGCTTCGATGGCATCGGCAGGCGATATGATCCCGTCATGGTTCAAATCGGCAGCCATCGCATTGAAGCTGTCCTGCTCCACGCCGAAGAAATTGTAGATTATCATGATAGCATCGGCGGGCGATACATCATCGTCTCTGTTCACGTCACCCAGCCGATAGCCTACTGTAGCCGATCCCTCATTTTCTTTCATGGGCGTCCAATTGCTGTCCTTGTCAATGTAATAGGCCCGGAAGCGATATTCGCCGTCGTCCATATTGTCGAAGACCATGCTGACATCGACCGTCTCCCCGGCGGGGATGAGCAAGTTCCTGTACTTGCTGCCTATGTAGACGGATGAGTATTTCCCATCCTTAATCATCCGCTTCCAATAGGCTATACGCAAGAGGTCGTTGTAGTCGTTCTCCGCCTCGTTTTTCAGCGTGGCCGTCACGTTGACTTCCTGGTCGTAGACCACGCCGTCGGTAGCGTTCGTCAACTCAAAGCTGCTGACGTACAGCTTCATCTCCAGCGGATCCTCAACATTGATTTCCAGCGAGGCCAACGGTGTAAAATCCTCGGCGGAATGATTTTTCGTCAGTGACACCTCGAAGGTTGTCGTCCCTTTGACTTTCGGGAAGAACGTGAAGGAGAACTGTTCCTGCCCTCCAGCCTCCAGCTCATAGACGGTTCCACCTACGCGTTCGCCATCGAAGAAATAGTACAGCTCGCCCAGGAAGTCGTCAGTGCTCTGGTTGGTAATCTCGCATGTCACACTGCATTTCTGCTTGTAGTGGGCTGTAGGCGAGTCCATCGAGAGGTTAACAGCGAGGTCTTTTACGGTAGTGGGCGGCTGGGCATCCAGCGTCAGGGTGTTGTCGCTGATAGTAGCGACGATGTAATATCTGTCCGAGCCGTAGTTAGCCAGCCATTCATTAGCTGACTCTTCGTCTGCAGCATGCTCGCGGCTGATGGCCTTCACCAGCCAGGTGCCTTCTGTGATGTCGGCGCCAAAGGTCATATTTACCTTCCGCTTAGCCGCTTCCGGACTCTTCCCATCTGCCAGTTCCGTCCCTTCGATATCTGTTGGGAACACTTCCACAAGGTTTCCACCAAGGTCGAAGAGGCCGAAACCACAGTCGAAGGTATAGGTAAACGCCATATCGCTCTTTACGCCTGCCGACACGGTGAAGGAGAAGTCCTCGTCCTCGGTCTCTCTGCTCACCTCCGCCCCTGAGTTCGACTTGATAGAGGTAGTTGTCAGCGCCACGGTGGTCATGCCGGTGTTCGGTCTGATGCCCACCACAGCCCCCTGCCCGATGGCGTAGCCGTCGGTAGTGGTACTGGCACCTATGCCGCTGTTGCTGTCCGGGTCGAGGAGGGCTAGCAGGAAATAGCCGTTGCATTCGCCGCCCCAGCCCCAGTTCACGTGGAAGAAGCCATCCTTGTCATAGCCGTCGACGACAAAGGCGTGGCCGCCTCCCGACGACGAGCCGTGGTAAACCACGGGGCGGCTCTCGGCCAACTCGGCATATATCAGTTCATTCCACTCTTCCAACTTGTAGTTGGTACGACTGAGGTGGATAGTGGATGCATCATAGTCGAAATAGCGCTTCAGCCGCTGGCCCACCGTAGAGGTGGAGGCTCCGCTGACATCCAAGCCGTAGTCCATTTTCAGACTGGTGCCACACGCAACCATAAGCTGAGCTACAGCCCGCTGCTGTTGCTCGGTGGATACCACGCCCTTGTAGCGGGGGAGCATGTTCTCCCAGTCGAATTCAGTGCCGGCGGCGACGGCCGGGCACTCAATCTTGTATGTGGAGGAGGTGAAGCCAGGAATCTCTATCGAGGTCCGTTCCGGCCACTTATGATAGAACATCACCTGGGCCATGGCCGTGGCCACGCAGCCTGTCACGCAGTGTCCCTCTTTGCCTGACTCTTCGTCTTTGTAGTACGGACAGAGCTGGTTGTAAGGGTCATCCTGATTCCACAATATAGTACCCAGCAGCGGGGCAATGGCCGTGTGTGTGTCCGTCACACCAGGGTCTTCCGGTACTGCGTTAGGAAGCTGATCCAGCCACCGCAGCTGGTCAGCATATTCGTCGAGCCATGCCTGGATGTGCGCCGGCAGGTCATCGGGCATCAGCCTCCCCTTGTCGCTATAGGCCAGCACGGGCCGTGTGCGGTCGTCGGCCGAGGCGATGACAAAGCCCCGCTGCCCGGCATTAAACATATAGTATGCCGTGCCTTCTCCCTTGATGGGAGCCTGGCGTCGGGGGGTGGCACGCTGCAGCGTCTGTCCCTTCAGGGCCATGGTCTTCCCGCCTTGGGCCGAGAGGAACTGCTGAGCGCGCACCAGCGCCTGGCGCTCGGTCAGGTGTCCGGCCTGCGCCGACATTGTCAACAGGCAAATACATGCCAAAAGAAATTCTCTCCTCACCATATCTGTCCGATTCATTATTTGTAACTTCTCATTCTTACTTTCCTCCCCTTGAGGAGGCCAGGAGGGAGGGCATCTCCCCTTGGGGGTCCCTACTCCGGGTCTCTGCCGTCGGCTGCGGGTCGGGTGGCACGGGCACCACTTCCTGCCCCGAAGTAGATGTAGAGTGCCTGGATGGCATCGGCAGGCGTGATGGTGTCGTCGTCGTTCAGGTCGGCGGCAACGGCAATAAATCCATTCTGCTCCACGTTGAAGTAGTGGTAGAGAATCATGATGGCATCGGCGGGCGTCACTTTGCCATCGCCGTTCACGTCGCCCAGTGTTACGTCGTCTACTGTGATAGGTCCTTCATAGTAGAGATGGAAATCGTCCACGACCGCCATAAGGGCGTTTGCTTGCTGGTCTACCCGCAGTCCTATTTCCACATCCTGCTTGACCAGGTTGGTGAACTCCACCTCGAATTTTACTGGTGTCTCGGGTTCAGTTACCACGGGGGTACGCTGATCGGCAGCAAACAGGAAGATGCCAGTCTGTTCGGCAGCAGCATCCGCCTTACAAGCGACGACGTTGGCCGTCAGACGATACTTTCCTGCGGGCAGCGATTGGATAATCTGTGAGAACTGGCCATCCTGCAGCTTGCCACCATCCAAGCGGCTTGCCTGAAGGAAATTCGTAATCTGCAAGTCTCCGTTAGCATAGGTGACGCCTCCCTTCCATCCGATGGACGTTCCAATCCTTCCGATGTTCCAGCCTATGTCATAGTTGTAGAAGTCGGGATTGAAAATGGTAGCACCGGTGACATCGAATCCTTCTGGCAGATTTGCACTATTTTTAGCTATAAGATCATTCTTACCGATTCCCTTGATTAAGTCTATCATATTATAGAGGTACTCATAGTCGTCGGTAACCTCAATCTGAGTATAATACGTGTCGACCATGGCGACAACCAGGTTATAGGTCATCTGGTCAATTGCAGCCATCCCATACAGGGAATTGGCCATCTCTCTAACTCGATTCATCTCCCTTCTTGCCTCCTCCTTGACCAGGTTCAGACCGCTCAGGTCGGATACATATCTGTAGCCTCTCTTGAGGAAACTCTCAGCCGAGCCGTCGGGAACAGTGAACGTGATGTTCCTGACTGCGGGGTCAAAGTTCTGGACGATATGCTGCGTGCCCGCATCACCCTGGAGGAAAGTGACCTTCTCCAGTTTGTCGCAATTCCAGAAGAAGCTTTCTCCCATGATGGCTGCAGATGGAAGCACCGCTTCTTCTAGCGAGGAAGAGTGGGCATTATCTACAGCGAAAGTATGATAAAGTCCCGTAGAAGGATTCCCACTTGCGAAGGTAATCTTTCGCAGCTTGTCACAGTTGTAGAATATATCATCCCCACTCAGCATGATTTTACTAGGTATATCGACCTCTTCCAAGGCGGTACACTCAGCAAACGCCTTATGGCTAACGGTTAACTCCCTCGAGCAATTGGAAAAGTCTATCTGCTCTAAGCTGGCACACCCCCGGAATGTACTGTGCCCGATAAGCTCAAGCCTAGAGGGGAACTTGATGGACTTCAGCCCAGAGTGGGAGAAGGCTCCATCAGAATAGACATTCTCTCCAATCTGCTTAAGGCTATATGGCAACTGAATAGACTCCAGGCTAGTGCAGCCATAGAAAGCCCCTGAACCTATGCTTATCAGCGATGTGGGCAGATCAACGGACTTCAGGTTATTGCAATTGTAAAAAACTTTATTGCCTATACTGGTCAAACCATATCGCAACTTAATAGACTCCAGACTGGTGCATTTGTTAAAAGCAGATTCTCCTATGCTCGTCACACCTTCTGGCAAGACAACAGACTCCAGGCTGGTGCATTGGCTAAAAGCTTCATTTCCTATGCTGGTCACACTCGGGGGCAAGATGATGGACTTCAATTTAAGACAACTCCTAAAATCAGATCTTCCAATGCTTTCCAAACCTGTAAAGAACTGCAGTTCGTCGAATGACTCAATATTCGTATTACCAAAGAATTTATTCTCCAAACTATTCACTTTGTGAGCCTCCAGCCTGGTCAGCACTCTGTCATTGTTCTTGTCCCATTTGTTCAAGCAGATTGTCTCTACCTTTTTATCCTTGAACACGATACCCTCATTGATGAACTTTTCAAGCCTGAATATCTGATCTTCTACCTCCGTGTAAGTGTATTCATCTTTCCAGATAAAATCATCTTTAATATTCATTTTATCAGCCTGTATCTTCAAACTTCTCCACCGTTCACGCTGAGCAGCAGTCCACGGCCCTTCGGGCACCAGTTGCCACTGGATGTAGCCTTCGTCATTGGTCACGTTGGCATACAAATTGTTGTCTTCTTCCTCGCCGGAGACAGCGCCCAAGAAGTCGCCAAGCACTCCACCCGCCTGGATATTGAAAATATCTTCGTCACTGTTGACAAAGTTGACAACCCATTCAGCGTTTCCATTCGACTGCCCATTATAGTGTACAAAGACATCTCGAAAATGACTATTGTAATTTATACTCCACAATTTCTTTTGGTTTTCACTTCCTGCGGGGAAGAAGAAAGAGTAGCTGTTGTATTGCTTTTTGTTGACCTGTACGGGCAGCGGCAAGTCGGAAAGCACGGCCGTCATGTTTTCGCCTCTGGAGAGGAACTTACCCGTCTCCACATTCCTCAGGAAATACAAAGTGCCCTTGGCTAGGCTAAAGTCAAAAGTCGCTTTTCCATCCCTGTCTGTAAAAAATATGGCCAGCGTGTTTGCACCTTTCTCAAAAACGTAAGCAGGAATATGTATACTGTATGAATCAGCATAGTGCCCCTTGTCCACCACTTTGTTGCCGTTGACATACACCTGTAAGGTGCCATGAGCACCATAACGGGTATTGTCACTAAAATTGACGAAGAAATAATAGCCATCCTGATCCACCTGAGTCAGCTCAAATGTGCGACGCAAGTAATAATAGAGCGTGGCAGTATCATCCCCGTCATCGTTGATAGGCCCTGTCAACGTTGCCCATTCGCTG
>JAILFU010000001.1 GCA_024697405.1 Prevotella sp. | reverse complement strand
CGCGTAGCTCATACCGGCCACGCCAGCTCCAATAATCAGAAAGTCGTACTTGTAAACCATAGCTTTAAGTTTGATGGTGCAAAGGTAAGAATTAGCGGGCGAAATACAAAATAAATCACGATTTATTTTTCTTCCCGAAAGTGTCTTTTCGTTATCATGCTTACTTTTTTCGTGTTGAATGGATGCGACGGCCCAAAGTTTGACGAGAATGATTACTTTTGCAGGGACAAACAATCATCAGCGCATGAAAGGATTCATTGGAGAAATGCTGGGGACGTTTATCCTCACGCTTTTTGGCTGCAGCAGTGTGGCTGTGGCCGTGCTTTTCGGAGAGTATAACAGCATCTTTCAGATTGGACTCGTGTGGGGTATCGCCGTGACGCTGGCCGTCTTTCTGACGCGTCATATCTGCAACGCCCACCTGAACCCCGCAGTGTCGGTGGCGATGGTCGTGGCAGGCCGCATGAAGGCGAAGATGCTGCCGGGCTATCTTGTGGCACAGCTCGCAGGCGGCATCATGGCGGGAGCGATGCTCTACATCCTCTTCGGCCCGTCCATCGCGCAGTATGAGCTGACGCACGAGATAGTGAGGGGCACTGCCGCCTCGGTAGACACCGCCCGCATGTTCGGCGAGTTCTATCCCAACCCCGGCGATGCCATCGCCACCGTCTCGCTGCCCCTTGCCATGCTGGCAGAGGGCTTCGGCACAATGCTGCTCGCCCTCTTCATCTTCGGACTGACAGAGGACTGCAACGTAGGCAAGCCCTCGTCCGACCTGCAGCCGCTGTTCATCGGCCTCACCGTGTCGAGCATCATCTTCTTTGTGGCGCCGCTCACGCAGGCCGGCCTCAATCCCGCCCGTGACTTCGGCCCGCGCCTCGTCGCCTTCGTCGCAGGATGGGGCAATGCCGCACTGCCCGATGCCGTCGGCGGCTGGTTCTGGGTCTATATCCTTGCGCCCATCCTCGGCGGAGCCATTGCTGCGCTCATCTTTAAATATATATTAGAACCCATCAACAAAAACAAGAATGAATAAAGGTATGAAACAGACCAGACTGATTATCGCCGGCGGATTCCTCGGTGCCGGCAAGACCACCCTGATTTGGGATGTAGCGCAGAGGCTGATGGCCAAAGGGCTGCGCGTAGGACTGATTACCAACGACCAAGCGCCGGAACTCGTCGACAGCCGACTGCTGCGGCAGGCCAACTTGCAGGTGAAGGAGGTGGCGGGCAGCTGCTTCTGCTGCAACTTCGACGGCTTCACCAACGCCATCAAAGGGCTCCGCAAAGAGGTAGAGGCCGACGTGATACTGGCAGAGCCGGTGGGCAGCTGTGCCGACCTGACCGCCACCATCATCCGTCCGCTGAAGAAGTACCTCGACACAGAGGTGCTCGTGTCGCCCCTGACAGGTCTCTCAGACCCCATACGCCTGAAGTCAATCATCTACGGCGGCGACGGCGGACTGCACGAGGATGCCGCCTACATCTACCGTAAGCAGTTGGAGGAGAGTGAGGTGATACTCATCACCAAGACCGACCTGCTGACGGATGCCGAACTGGAGAAGCTGAAGAAGGACACCCAGACCTGCTTCCCCCACACTACGGTGATGGCCGCCAGCGTGCAGAACGGCATCGGCGTCATGGAGTGGCTCAATGAGGTGGCCAACCGTCAGGGCAGCGGAAAGAAGATTCTAGACATCGACTACGACAAATACGCCCACGGCGAGGCCGTCCTCGGCTGGCTCAACGGCACCGTGGCCGTCACCAGCAGCACGCCCGCCTATTGGGACACGCTGCTGAAGGACATCATGAACGGCTTGGCCAAGGCGGTGAAGAAAGAGAAGCTGCGCGTGGGCCATATCAAGGTGATTGCCGAAAACGGGGCACAGTATGCCGTAGGCAACATTACGGGCGACGCCGCCACCCTGCAGCTGCGCGGTACAGCCGGCTCGAGCCAGAACCTGAAACTCATCGTCAACGCCCGCGTCGAGACCACGCCCGAACACCTGAACGAACTGGTGAAGGACGTACT
>JAILFU010000214.1 GCA_024697405.1 Prevotella sp. | reverse complement strand
GACAGTGGTGGCCGAATATCTCACGACAAAGTATCAGAGCGGTCCCATCTACCATGACCATACTCGCATTATGAACGACCATGTAAGCGGCATCGATGACAACTACAATCACTTCATCTTTACCGGCTGGCAGCACTGGGGGCAGGTGATGGGCAATCCGCTCTACCGATCGCCACTCTACAACGATGACGGCACCATCTACGTGCAAAACAACCGCTTCACAGCCTGGCACTTCGGTCTCAGCGGTACGCCCTTCGAAGGCCTGCACTACCGTCTGCTGGCTACTTGGCAGCATGGCCTTGGCACCTACAAAATCCCATACACCGACCCGCGCCGCAATGTCAGCCTGCTGGCAGAAGCCGCCTACGTCTTCCCACAGCACAGCAAACTCAAGGGATGGAGCGTGCGCGGCGCCGTGGCCACCGATCATGGCCGACTGTTGGGCAACAATACGGGTGTGCAGCTGACCATTGGCCGTCAGATGAATATCAACTTCAAAAAGAAAAAGCCTGCATTCTGACCATGAAGATTCTCTCACGCATCACCATTCTTGTGCTATTGAGCATGTTCTGCTCCTGCGACAAGTTCCACACCTCCCACAACGGGGCGCTGGACGGCTTCTGGCAGCTCACCTCTGTTGACACGCTGGCCAACGGACACAGCACCGACATGAAGGAGAAGAAGATTTTCTGGGCTGTGCAAACCGACCTGCTGGAAATGCGTGACCTAGCGAACAATCAACCACAGATCATCTTCCACTTCAAGCATGACGGCAACACACTGACGCTCATAGATCCCGTGGCCAACAACCGCGTCATCTCCGACAGCATCGTCACCAATCCCGCCACACTCTACTACTACGGCCTGACCCATCTCAGCGAGACGCTGCAGGTGCTGCATCTCTCGTCCTCCGACATGACGCTGCAGAGCGACTTCCTCCGTATGTTCTTCCGCAAATACTGATTCACGCGTACATATAATATAGTATAAATAACAACTAAAAAACAAATCATCATGTTCGAAAACCAACCTAAAGGACTTTTCGCGTTGGCACTGGCCAACACCGGCGAGCGCTTCGGCTATTACACCATGCTCGCTGTCTTTGCACTGTTCCTGAGAGCGAACTACGGACTGTCGGCAGGCATGGCCGGCACCATCTACAGCTCGTTCCTCATGCTCGTCTACTTCTTCCCGCTCATCGGCGGCATCATGGCCGACAAGTTCGGCTTCGGCAAAATGGTCACCACGGGCATCATCATCATGTTCCTCGGCTACCTGCTGCTCTCCGTTCCTCTGGGCGGCGACACCACGGCCCTCGTAGTCATGCTGGCAGCCCTGCTGCTCATCGGCTTCGGCACAGGCCTGTTCAAGGGCAACCTGCAGGTGATGGTGGGCGACCTCTACAACGACCCGAAGTATGCCGACAAGCGCGATGCCGGCTTCTCTATCTTCTACATGGCCATCAACATCGGCGCACTCTTTGCTCCGACTGCAGCCATCAAGATCAAGGAGTGGGCCGAGACATCGCTGGGCTACTCCAGCAACGACGCCTACCATTTCTCGTTTGCCGTGGCCTGCGCCTCGCTCATTCTCTCCATCGTCATCTACTACATCTTCCGCAGCACCTTCCGCCACACTGAGGGAGGAAAGAAGAAAGCGGAAAGTGGAAAGCTGAAAGAGGAGAATGTGCCTGAGCTGACGAAGGAAGAGACCAAGCAGCGCATCGTGGCACTGTGCCTGGTGTTCGCCGTGGTCATCTTCTTCTGGATGGCATTCCACCAGAACGGCCTGTCGCTGACCTACTTTGCCGACGAGTTTACCGACCACACCGTGGAAGGTGTACAGAGCATGGCCTTCGACGTGTGGAACCTCGTGCTTATCATCTTCATCGTCTATGCAGGCTTCGCCCTGTTCCAGAGCAAGACGCCGAAGGGGCGCTACATTGCCGCCGCTATCATTATCGTGGCTGTAGGCCTGCTGGTGTGGAAGTACACGCAGCTGGAAGGCGAGCTGGGCATCAAGGCTCCCATTTTCCAGCAGTTTAATCCCTTCTACGTAGTGGCGCTGACGCCCGTTTCAATGGCAATCTTCGGTGCCCTGTCTGCCAAAGGCAAGGAACCGTCGGCACCGCGCAAGATTGCCTACGGCATGATTGTGGCCGCTGCCGCCTACGCCCTGATGGCCTTCGGGTCGATGGGTCTGCCCATGCCTCAGACGGAGATAGGACCTGACGGCGAGCCCGTGGCTATGCATGTGGCCGAAGTAACTCCCAACCTGCTCATCGGCACTTATCTCATCCTCACCTTCGGCGAGCTGTTGCTCTCGCCGATGGGAATCTCGTTCGTGTCGAAGGTGGCACCGCCAAAATATAAAGGCATGATGATGGGCGGCTGGTTCGTAGCCACCGCCATTGGCAACCAGCTCGTTGTTGTAGGCGGTCTGCTGTGGGGCGCCGTTCCTCTCTGGGTTTGCTGGAGCGTCTTCCTCGTCATCTGCCTTGTTGCCGCCATCTTCATGTTTGCCATGATGAAGCGGCTGGAGAAAGTCTGCTAAGCAGGCCTTTCTAATTAAAAAAACAGTCTGCTTTTGTTCAGATTCTTTAGAGAATTCAGACAAAAGCAGGCTGCTTTTTTTTTAAACGACGGGCATTATCGCACTATCATCTTTTGGACTTGGCGGGCCGCGCGTACGAGGTACACACCGCTGTGGCTCACAGGTACAACAAGATTGCTGACGGGCATCCTGCCCTGCCAGACACAAGCGCCGGCATGGTTATACACGGCAACCATCTGCCCTTCGGGCACACTACTAACGATGAGTTGGTGGTCCTTCG
>JAILFU010000204.1 GCA_024697405.1 Prevotella sp. | reverse complement strand
TGCGTATTCCGGCGATACCCGTTCACCAATTCCGGTGATATCCGTTCACTCGGTTGGCAATCTTCAGTATCGTCGGCAAAGTTAGTATTTCTTTCTTAAACTCTCACCTTTCAGCTCAATTCTTTTCGATTTATGAACGATTCTGTCGAGGCAGGCCTCTGCGATGAGCTCGCTTTGGAATACTTCATACCAGTCTTTGACAGGCAGCTGGCTGGCCAGTATGAGAGCCTTCCGGTTGTAGCGGTCATCGACTATCTGTTCGAATCCATGCTGTATCTGTCCTTCGAGCCTGACCATGCCGAAGTCGTCTATGATGATCAGGTCGTGTGCAGAGAGCTTGTGGAAGAAGTTGGTCTCACGCCCTTCGAGGTGCACGAGCCTGAGCTGCTCGATGAGCGAGTTCATGGTGAAGTAGAGCGTCTTGATGCCCTGACGGCACGCCCGTTCCCCAAGGGCGCAGGCGAAGAAGGTCTTGCCCGTGCCCGTTGGTCCTTCCACGATGAGGGTACGGCCGTCCCGAATGTAGCTGCCTGTTGCGAGTTCTGCCACATCGGACGCGGAGAGTCCTCTCGTGGTGTCGGTCTCCAGCTCTTCCAAAGTTGCCTTGAGCCGGAAGCCTGCGTTCCTTATAAGCCTGGCGATGCGGTTCGCCTGGCGTGTGTCGCGCTCGTGTTGCAGCATCAGCTGCATTCCTTCGCGCAACGAGATCCTGTCCAGCTGGTGCGTCTCTTCGAGGGATGTCCAGCATCCTGCCATTCCCGGCAGCTTGAGGTCATGTAGGGTTCTTACTGTTTCGTCTGTCATAACTTGAAGTTTTTCTATTGTCCATTAATGATGTTGATTACTTGAAATACCCGCTTCCACGCATGTTGGCGTGGTCTTTGGGCACAGGGGCGAACAGGCAAGGCTCGTCTTCCGCCTGCCTCAGGTGGTTGTTCTTGAGTATGGCCTCGAACTTCCTGTAGGTAAACACCCTGTTTTCGAGACACTGGCGGCAGGTGAGGTCCACCAGTCTGGCATCGTACCTCTTGTAGGACGCGATGATCGCAGCACAGATGCGGTAGTACACCTCTTCCGGATTGTTGGTGCGCTTGGGGTTGAAGATCTCGGACACGTATGCCTTGCAGTCCTCCGACTTCCTGCTCGCCCACGACACGTAGTAGGCGGCCGACCTGTCTATGATGGCCCTTGAGCTGGATGCCAGGTGTTCAGGCTCGTACGTGTAGCCGTACTCGTGCTTCCTGGGGTGTGTCGCCACCAGCTGGTTGTCCACGTATATCTTCACCCACGAGCGTGTGAATATCACCTTGGCCGCCCTTCCGATATGGATGTAGGGGACGCTGTAGAAATGGGTGGTCTTGTCGTGGCGCAGCTCCACGAAGCAGTTGCTCTGCACCTTCAGGTCGGCATAGCAGCGCATCTCGAATACGGCCTCGGGCAATGGCTGCAGCAGGGGCTTCTCCATCGCATGGAAACGTTCCTCCCGGGTGTAGGGCCGTTTCTGCATGCGCGTCTGGTTGAGCATCGTGTTCTGCTCTGCGACGGCCTGGTTCAGCTCCAGCACCGAGTGGAACTCGCGCCCCCTGAGTCTGGCGGCAATCCTGTTGTAGGCGATGCGCACTGCATCCTCCACCAGCGCCTTCTGCGTAGGCGAGGCGGGATCGCAGGGCAGGACGGTGAAGTGGTAGTGGTTGCCCATGTCGCGCAGGGCGGCATTGATCTCCGGCTCGTGTCTGTCTGGCTTGATGACGGCAGCCTTCAGGTTGTCCGGTACCACTATCGGAGGTACGCCTCCAAGGTGTTCCAGGCACATGCGCAATGCGAAGAGGAAATCCTCCGTGCGCTGGGAAGGCACACAGCATACGAAGATGTAGTCGCTGAAGGGCATGCAGGCCACGAAGACCTCCACCTTGACTATCTCGCCCGTTCCCGTGTCAACGTAGGACAGCTTGTCGCCGGCGAAGTCCACCATCAGCTTCTCGCCTGGCTTGTATGTCTGTACCAGCACGGTGGTGATGTCCTTCTGCGCCACCAGGTTCTGCTTCAGGTGGTCGTAGAACTGCGACTTGCCGTAGCCGTCAGGATGTGTCTTGCGGTACTCCTCCCATAGCAGCTGGCGGGTGACGTGGTTCCTGCTGTCCGTCAGCTGGTCACGGAAATAGGGAAGCAGACGGAGGAACTCCTGCATGCGTTCGTCCGTATAGGCCGGATTGCCGGCATGGAACATGCGCTCCAGGATGGGGTCGTCCACCTGCATCAGATCCTCCAGCTTCCATCCGTTGGCCTCTATCATCTGGAAGTAGCCGTTCACCGTCCCCTTGTTGATTGGTAACTTGCGGGCTATCCCGCGGTTCGATACGCCCAGCTGCTTGAGCTGGATCACTTGCTTGATTAAACTCATCTCCTTTGTTGTTCCTGCCATATATGCACTGGTATTTAACGTTTTTCCAGTGCAAAGATAGCTGGAGACCAAGACCGGGTGAACGGATATGGAGCGGAAAAAGATGCGGCTTGCAGCACCTTCACGCAATCCAAATGAACGGGTATGCTCCGGAAAAGCGCATCCGCCACCTGTCAAGTGAACGGGTATGGAGCGGAAAATGTGCTCCGTTCCGCATCCCTTTTGGAAGTGAACGGGTATGCTCCGGAAAAATACAGTCTCGATGGTCAATTTATCCATTTTTTCATCCTTTTTGTGGATGAACGGACACCAAAATGCTCCTTTTTCAGGCTTTAATTACACCTTAATGAGCTTCGGAATGTGAACGGGTATGGGGCGGAATATGCATGCAGGGGCACTCTTCCAGAGTGCAAATATAGATATAACAACATAAACTTTTGCTCTGCAATCATGTTTTCGTCGGGTGTGCCGTCGAGTCCACGGAAAAGGAAGGTCTTCTCTGCCGTCTGTTCCACCTCGCTGCCAGCCTCACGGATGCGCTGAAGCACTGTGTCGAGCTGGTTGGCAGGGAAGCCGCAGGTCAGAATGTCGCCACCCTTGCGATGCTTGCTAAGCACGCGGTAGCCAGTGGCGCGGGCTAGGGCGAAGGCCCCGCAGCCGTAAGCATGGTAGAACATGCCCACGGCTATGAGGTAAAACACCTTCTGCTCGTTCTGTTCCTGCAGTTGCAGGATTTCCTTTTCCGTCATAATAGCCTATTCAAATTATTTATCACCGACCGCCTTCGGCGGTTTCCGGAGCCGCTGTCGCGGCTAAAATAGATAAATAGGAAAATAGACTAAAAGGCGAGGACTGGCCTGAGAATGTTGAGGCCGTAGTCCTTATCGTTGAAGTACCAATAATTGCTGTAGAAGTACCAACCGCCGTACCAATCGTACTTCGTAGCAGACCAATAGTCGCCAGACATGGCTGTGCCGCCGACACCTGTGGTGATGTAGGCATTCACATTGGCATCAAATGACGTGCCCGTCGAGCCGAGGTTGGTGAATATCGCCTCATAGTCACTCTTCTGCGCCACGCACCAGTCCGACACGGCGGTGCTGCCCAGCGTGGTGTAGCTCGTCAGGTTAGCGCCGCGTGCGGCAACGTCGGGCAGCTGCTTCAGCGTGGTGCCGGCATAGGTGGTCACAGAGGTCCAGCTGTTGATGGTGTGCCACGACTGCTGCGTAGCGTTCTCCAGGGCGAGAATCAGACCGTGGCCCGTCTCCGTCACCTTGCCCAGGATACCCACTGCAGTACATCCGCTGGGTACGGCGGTCTTGGCTAGGTGCAGATGGCCTGCGGCGCACACTACCATGCCAATATCACCTGCAGTAGCCTCAGCAAGAGTTTTAACAGCGGCAGCCTGTGTCTTCGTCACATTATACACCTTGCCATCGAGTGTCTGGCTGGCACCGAATGAGATGGCGGCTTTACTGCCCATCTTCACGTTGGCACTGCTCAGCGTTGTGCCTTTGGTTACGGGCAGGACAAACTTGGCAACGACCTTTTCACTCTCAGTCGTCGTAGTAACGTTGGCAGTGCAGATAGCTGCGCTGTTGTTGCTGACTACAGCAGAGAGTTCAGTGCCAGTGGTGGTGCCGTCCTCAAAGGTAATCGCGAAGTTGAGGAAGGCGGTCTGCTGGGTCAGCGTGAAAGCCTTCGCGCCGTAGGTCGATGTGCCCGTCAGACGGCTGTACTGCTGAACGGCGTCGCTGATGGTGGCGCAGTAGGCCGCTGTGGGATAGTTCACGGTGACGGCTCCTGCGGCATCGACTGACACTTGTGTGCCCACCGTCTGCTGTGCGCTGACGAGGGTGGCGGTCAGCGAGAGGTTGTCGGCGGGAGAGCCGCTGCCCGAGTAGGTCAATTCGCCCGAGAAGGTGGCGCCGGTGGCCTTGCCCGCGTCGCCGGCCTTAAGGTCGAGCACGCCCTTGATGTCGGTGCCGGTGATGTAGAGCTTGTCGCCCGTGGCGAATTTCAGAGTCTTGTTGTCGCCATCCACGGTGGCGCGGGTCGTGGCCTCGTCGCCGCCCACGGTCACGGTGTAGGGAATGGTCTTCGATGTCGAGGGAGCCACGGGTGTCTCCGTCATGCTATCGTCGCTGCTGCATGCAGTCATCACGAGGGCGGCCGTCATCGACAGCGCAGCCCAAAACATATTCTTTGTCTTCATTGTCATCTTCTGTTTTAGTGGGTTCATACTACAGGTCTTCTTCCTCATCCATTGCGTTGATGCTGGTTCCTCCTGTTCCAGTGGTCTCATAGGGGCTGGCGCTCAGGATGTGGCTTTGGTGTCTCAACTGGACGACCTTCATCGTCGGTTTCTCATAAAATTGCTTCTTTTTCATAAGCTGTACGTTTTTAATTGTTTATAAATACTGATATTTAAAATGATGAATTATCACTTTGTAGGAAATCGCCGTCATGGGGATAAAAAACAAGCAGGTTTCCCTTGCACGAATGCATGGAAAGCCTTATATTGACGCACGTATTTGACGCACGTATGCGCGTATATTAATAAAGGTGGACTGGCGGTCAGTACCTGAGAGAGAGAGAGAGAGAGAGAGAGTAATCAAATTATTGGTACCACCAAAGGTTAAGGCCACATTTTTCGTGTCCTTAACAAAGTTTGACCTTTGATCGATATGTCCGCCTCGGTGGTGCATACAAAACTCTCGTTTCATTAGGATTTCACCCGAATTTTTGCTTGCAAAGATACTACTTTTTTTATTACTGTCCGCTAAACTTTGACGTCTTCGCGCACGTATGCGCATGAAGAAAAATTGGGCTGACTCTCGCACGAGAATCAGCCCTTTTGGTTATCTTTGCAGCTTCCAAACTAAATCGATAACCAAATCATGGGCAAAAG
>JAILFU010000184.1 GCA_024697405.1 Prevotella sp. | reverse complement strand
GCCGCAATCTACAGCCTACTGGAGGTCAATCCCAACCCTATCGGAAAAGTAAAATCTGTGGTACCCCTAAATGAACCTCCAAAAAATCCGCATCTTGAAAATCAGAAAGATACGTAGGACTTAGCTGCAATGCGGGTTAAGCGTTTTTCTTTTGCTGAAGAGATGTCACGGAACGTGCTTTGCACGTGGCTGTGGCAGAGCACTCAGCGCTTTTCCTACGGGGCTTACTCTGCAATCTCATGACCATGGCGATGCCTTGGCATCCTCTGCGCGCTCAAATGGTCACTATCCTAACTTCTTTTTCTCTCTGCGTCTCTGCGTTTATGTCCCTATCGCACAGCACGAAAATTAGCGAATATGCGTTACTTGACGACGGTCTTGCGGCCGTTCATGATGTAGAGTCCCTTTCTTGATGGAGACTGTACTTGTCGGCCGTACAGGTCATAGGTCTTCCCGTTTTCTGATTCTGGATTTACGGCCTCACTGATGCCCGTGGGGTCGGCATAGTCGATGGCGGCGAGGGTGACCGACGCCTCTGGGCCTACCGCGATATTGAAGACGAAGGTTGCTAGGGCAAAATGACCGTCGGCTGTGCGGTAGCGCAGGGCCTGGCGGATGGTGTACTGAGAGCCGTTCTTGCTCTTGCCGGGATACTGGCCGATGTAGAAGGAGAGGGCCGAGGGGGTGAACTCGGAGTAGACGTAGCCATTGGCCCAGGCATCGACATTGCCGGCGGCGTTGAACCAGTGGCCGTAGCCGTTGGCCGTGGAGCCGCTGTTGGCCAGTTTGCCGTTGGCATTGACCCCGTAGAACATGATGTGGTCTGCGGAGGGACCAGCGGACGACCAGTTCTGCATTTTCGAGCCGATGTCGGCGAGCTGCATCTGGAAGGCGGTGCCCAGCGTGGCGGCGGCCTGTCCGCCCACGGTGACGGTGGTGCCCATGTAGGCCTGCGGGTTGACGGGGAAGGTGACATCGTAGGTGAAGGTGACATCGGCCACGTCACGCCCGTCGATGGTGGGGCTGACATAGACGGTGGCACGGTCGCCCAGGTCGGTGCCTTCCAGGCGGATGCTGTAGGGCCACTGGTCGTCTGCGTCGAGCTTGTCGTCCCACTTGTGCTGCAGGTAGGTCTTCAGCGCAGGCGAAATGACGAGCCACAGGCGGCTGACACCCTCGGGCAGGGTGAAGGCGTAGTCCTCGGTGACCTGGCTGGCGCCCTGGCAGTAGACGCTGTCCTCGGAGAAATACTGGCGGGTGCCGTCCTGCATGAGGGCGACATAGCCCATGCGGAAGCCGCGTGCGCTGCGCTGGGAGATGCTGTTATAGCGGCGCGAGGCAGCCTTTTCGAATTGGCTGTCGCCATTGAGGTATTCGCCCGGATCGGCATCCTGCAGATAGGAACCCACGCGCAGGCCGGTGAGGTGGGTGGTGACGGTGGTGCCGGCTTCGGGCACCTGCAGGGGGATGACGTTGAAGCCGGTGGCCTGCGGACAGCTGGCCATGGCCACCTGATACTCGCGCTCGCCGAGCATGACGCAGCGGTAGTTGAAGTCGCCGATGTAGCTGTTGCGGTAGGGCACGCAGGCGTCGTAGTCCCATGTGGCGCAGCGGCAGGCATAGTCGAAGTAGAGACGGTAGAGGTCGCGTGGGGAGAGTCCCTTCAGGGCCATGAGCGACTGGTTGAAGTCGACGGCACCCGTCATGGGCTGGTTCCAGATGTCGGCAATGGTGCGTATGTCGCCATAGTGCTGGCAGAGGAAATAGTGGAACCAGTAGGACTGGTAGCGGTGCCACTCGTGGGTGAAGGCGTAGTTGTGGCTGTTGCGGAAGATGCCGATGCTCTGGTCGTACATCAGCTCGGGGTACGACTGATTGGCCTGCCACTGGGCTGTCTGCTCCCAGATGGTCTGTCCGCTGCCCACAGGCAGGTGGAAGCCGGTGCCGATGGTCTGCGAGGAGTTGTGGTTGTGGCCCGATGCCTCGGCATAGCACATGTAGTGGAAGGAGTGGCCCACCTCGTGAGCCACTGAGTGTCCCACAGGATGGCAGGGAGCCGGATTGACCCAGAGGGCGTTGATCTCGAAGTCATAGCCGCTGCCGTAGCAGGCCCATTCGCTGGAGTGGAGGATGAGCACCATCATCTTGTACTTGTTCAGGTTGGTGGTCAGCGTGTCGACGAAGCCCAGCTGGTGATACTCCAGGTCGTAGAACTGCTGGCATTTCGCCATTAGGTCGTAGAGGTCTACATAGTAGAAGTCGCTCTTGGCCAGTTCGGAAGGCTTCTTGTTTCCGTAGCCATTCTCCCAGAAGATGATGAGGTCGTCGTTCTCCACAGAGCGGGTCTTCGACCAGGTGGCCTTGGCGTTGGGGTCGCTAGCGGCATAGAGGCTGGAGTTCCATTTCCACTCGTCGGGGATGTACACGGTTTTCTGCGCAGCAGCTTGTGCGCAAACAGCAATCAGCAGGATTGCCAGGTTCAGTAATCGTTTCATCTTTTATTAGTATTTAAGTTAATCATTCTTGCTTATTTTGATCTTGTCACCATCCGTAGGGACAGACCTTGTGTCTGTCCGCACCCGTCTGTAGGGACCGACCTTGTGTCTGTCCGCACCCGTCTGTAGGGACAGACCTTGTGTCTGTCCGCATCCGTCTGTAGGGACAGACCTTGTGTCTGTCCGCAAGCGAAAGAAGTTACCAATTACGACGGTGGACAGGCACAAGATCTTCGCTTACGGGCTGGAGATAATTATGGGGCTAGTTTCATATTGTTTAATCATTGCATTTATATCATCGGCATCATTTATACAAGAAGGATTCAGTTTGTCATTGTCCCATCGCATTGGATTGTTGTAGATGTATTGATTTATCATGTCATAAGCTGGCTGGCTTCTGATAATATGGTCATAAAATCGTCCTTGCCATAGTTTCCCTTCATATCTAGGCCATCCCTTTTCCTTAACTCCTAAAGAATAACGCCATGTGGTCTCACTTTTAAAATGTTGGATAATCCGTGAAAGAGATATGGCATCATCCTCTTGCAGGCAGATTAAACAATGAAAGTGGTTGGGCATAACAACAGCATTTAAAAAATAGGCTAATGGATATGTCTGATTCATTTCTTCGTACACATTGGTAACCATTTGTCCTGCATCATTTAATATGTTTTCACCATCTTTGATGTATCCGAAGAGCTGTTTCCTGTTCTGAGTAACTATTGTTACAAAGTAGCTGCCATGTGTAGCATAGCAGAAATCCTTCAATCGGATGTTTTTCCTGTCAGGATAATATTTAGAGGGATGCACTTGGTTCATCATCCATAATCTTTTTTTGTCCTTTTATTCTTTCTTCTTCTTCTTTGTGCGTACAGACACAAGGTCTGTCCCTACGGTTTGGTCTGCGGACAGACACAAGGTCTGTCCCTACGGTTCGTCTGCGGACAGACACAGGTCTGTCCCTACGGTTTGGTCTGCGGACAGACACAAGGTCTGTCCCTACGGTTTGATCTGCGGACAAACACAAGGTCTGTCCCTACGGTTTGATCTGCGGACAAACACAAGGTCTGTCCCTACGGTTTCGTCTGCGGACAGACACAAGGTCTGTCCCTACGGTTTGATCTGCGGACAGACACTAGGTCTGTCATTACAGGTGGTGGGCAAGTCACTAATGGGATAGTGATTGCGTAGTCACCACCACCATCCACCGCTTTCGATGGTAAAGAGCACTTCGACGTCCACCTTGAGCAGGGTGCCCTCATGGGGGTACTGTATCTGCATGGTGACGGTGTGGCCGTCATCACGGCAGTTGTCGGGATGTACGCCGCAGCTCCAGTTCCACAGATCGGTGAACACCTCGATGTAGACATGTCCGTGGCCCCAGTCCTGTGGCTCCCCGTCGCCGTTGAACCACGCGCCGAAAACGCCGTTGGTATTGTTGGGTCCCTCACTGCCGTCTTTGTTCAGCGGTACCATCGTGATGTTAGCCTCTTTAAGCTGGTCTTCTCCGATGCCCATTAAGGAGAGCACTTCGTCGCGGCTGACATTGACTTTCACGTCCTGGTCGTAGCCTTGGCGGCGCTGCATGGTGACCGGCACCTGCACCGAGCCGCAATAGCGTGTGCCGCTGACGGTCGTCGTGTCGGGCATGGGGATGTTGGCGATGAGGTCGGTCAGAAACTCCGCCCTGTCCTCCAGCCACCGCTGCATCTTCTTCACCTCGGAAGTGAAGTTCTTGCCCTGTATAGGCCAGCGTGCTGCCTCGCGCCCCATGGCTCCGCTGCCCCGCAGCTGCTCCACATACTTCGTGCACTCGTTCCATCCGTGGCTGACGATGCTGTCTTTCACCGAGTCCCAGTGGGCTTTATACTGCTCTACGAACTCCGGACAGCCGAAGAGGTCGGTGAAGAACTGTGGCACATAGTTGTAGTTGCCGTTGCGCTTCAGGGGGTTGGTACCCATCACCGTCTCGCGATAGTTGGCAAAGAAGTCGTGACCAGCGTACATGTTGCCCCAGTCGAAGTCGTAGCCGGCGTCGAAGTCCCACAGCGGCCCCATCACCCACGGGCCGTCGCCGTCCTTGTGGAGGAAGATGGAGCGTGGGGCGGAGAGTTCCACGTTATAGATGAACTCCTGCAGCTGCAGGTATTTGATGAACGAGGGAATATCAAGTAATGTTTGCACGCGCGCGTAGTCCTTGTCCTTGATGGCCTGCTCCAGCTCGGCGAAGACGGTGCGCACGCTGTCGACGGTGTTCTCTGTGAACCGCTCGTCGTCGGGATATTTCACGGCCATAGGCATGCGGTAGACCTTCGTCCAGCAGTTGTCGTCGGCCAGCGGGCTCTCTCCGGGGCCGTCGTCCACGTCGAGGGTGATAAGGATGCCGTGCCCGTCGCTCACGTCGACGCGGTTCTTGCCCTGCTGCACCTGCTCTGTAAGCTGGTAGACACCACGGTAGTCTCCGTTTACAAACAGCTCCACGTAGCGGGTGTGGTTGGTGAAGGGCAGGCCTAGCCATTCGCCGGTCTCAAAGACGAAGGTGTTCATCAGGTCGGTCACGTCGCGGTAGTTGGCCAGCAGCACCCAGCTCTTTGCCTTGCCCAGGCCCAGCAGCTTGTGCTTCTCGTTCAGCTTCAGGCGCAGCGGCTTCTTGTCGTACCAAAGGAAAGAGCTGTTGCCACGGCAGCGAATCTGGGCATTGGCCGAATAGTTGGAGAAGGAACCCTGCCCGTTCAGGTTGATGAAGCAGTCCTTATAGCTGTCTCTCGACGTGATGTCGCGGCCGTCGTTGGTGGTGATGTAGAGCTGGAACACCTTGTGGTGGTCTTTCGTCTCCTGGCCGGCGTCTTCGCCGATGGTCAGGCTGTCCACCTGACTGAGGGCGAAAGGCACGCTGGCTTCGCCGCTGACATGGAGCAGCAGCTGCTTGCGGTCGCTGCTGACGGAAAAGTCGGTGATGCTGTCGACAGTGACGGGGAAATCCCACTGCCCTCCCACAGCGTTCGTATGCACATGCAGCCGCTGCTGTGCAAAGCCAGTCGTGGCAACACAGCAAAGAACCGTCAGCAGGAGCAACGGGCGCAGAAAATCTTCGTTAGTCATAGTTATCGTTATAATTAGTGTGCAAAGTAAACACTTTTTTTTCAAATAACACACAAAAAAGTGGAAAAAGTTAGGGTGGGGGAGAAACTTTTCTTGAAAACGAAGAAAAAAGGGAGAAAAATTTGGCGGTTTCACAGAAATGTTGTACCTTTGCACCCGCAAAAAGCCAATCTTGCGCCTGTGGCGGAATTGGTAGACGCGCTAGACTTAGGATCTAGTATCTCACGATGTGCAGGTTCGAGTCCTGTCAGGCGCACGAAAAAGGAAAAGGTAAGAAGGTAAAAAGATATTTCGTCGGCATAGCTCAGCTGGTTAGAGTATCACCTTGACATGGTGGGGGTCCTTGGTTCGAGTCCAAGTGTCGACACAGAAGAAGTCGCTAGGAAGAGAGTTCTTAGCGATTTTTTTTTGCAATAACATAGCATTGACCTGGGACATCTTCTCCGACGGTAGCCGCTCCCCTCCCCTTGAGGGGAAGGGAAAGGCTACGGGAAGGCGACCCCAGGTCGGGCGCTCGACCTCAGGTCGCTTTCAACCAAAGGGACGCAAGAATGTGGCTACCGTCGGAGAAGACGTCTTGGGTTCAACTACTCTATTGTTGCCTTTTTTCCTTTTCCCGGAAGATTTGTTGCCAACATTGGTGCCAGATTGGGCCAACCTTCTTCGGAAGCAAAAAAGCGGGTCGGTGAAGATGGCATGCCTGCCTGACTGGCTGAAAGTAAAGCCCTTCAAGCAGGACAAGCGTCTTCATTGCGGAAGGTCTGACTTTCCTGCCATGAACATACGGGCGGCGGTAGGCGTTTCCGGGGCGGTGATGTCGGCAGTGTTGACTAGCTGCTGGTTGCCGTCGATGTTGAACTGCAGGGTGGCCCCGTCGGTGCGCACGTCGATGGTGACATTGGCTCCCATCACCAGTGGCAGGTTCACATCTCCATGACCGCCGGGGAAGCCGCAGAGCACGGGGATGCGGTACTCTTTCAGCAGCTCATGGAGCATAGCCTCGACACTCTCGTAGGTAAACTCCGTGCCGCAGTCGGTAAACTCGCCGAGGATGATGCCTCGGCAGCGGTCGAGCACGCCGTTCATCTGGAGGATGCGCATCTGGCGGTCGATGTTGTGCATCGACTCCTCCACTTCTTCCACAAAGAGGATGATGTTTTTGCCCATCGTGGCGTCGGCCTGCGTGCCAAGGTTGGGCGCAAAGGTGCAGATGTTGCCGCCTACCAGTGTGCCGCTGGCTTTGCCTATGATGTTCTGCTTGTGAGCGGGCAGCTCGTAGCGGGGCACCTTGCCCAGCAGCAGGTCGCGCATCAGCGTGCTGGTCTCGTCGGTGCCGCCTTTGGCAAGGAACGAGCTCATCGTGCCGTGTATGCTCATCACGCCGGCGCGGGTCAGCAGTCCGTGCAGCGTGGAGATATCGCTGAAGCCTACCAGCCATTTAGGCGATGCCTTCAGCTCGGCCAGCGTCAGCTGGTCAATCAGCTGGATGGTGCCGTAGCCGCCACGGTTGCAGATGATGGCCTTGACTCCGTCTTCATGGAGCGCCCAGCGGATGTCGCTCACTCGCTCGGCCACGGTACCGGCATATTTCCCGTCCACCACCTTGCCTACATTTGGACCAATGACGGGTTCCAGGCCCCAGCTGCGTAGCAGGTCGGCCGTCTTCTCCACGTTTTCCATCGGCGTGAAGTACGAGGGCGAAATCAGTGCCACCTTGTCGCCAGCCTTCAGATAGTTGGGCTTTTCGCATTTTAGCACCACCGCCTTGCCGGAATCCACATCCACATCATCGTCGTAGTTTTTGCACGATGTCAGCATGAGGCCGCAGCCGATGATGGCAGCGGCCAAAATTGTCAGATTTTTCATTTCCTTTTTCATAAACAATATTATTGATTCGTCTTTCTCAAATCTACTATACGCGCGCGCGTGAGGCGTTTTTTGGCGCTACAAGCGCTACTTTGCCATTTATCTCTCTGTGATGCAAGTAGTTGCTGGTAGCTACAACCTGCTTTTTGGCGCTACTTTTGTAGCTACAGCCCCAAACGGCATTCGTTTTTTTCCAAACGGCGTTCGTATTTTCCCAAACGGCGGCAGTATTTTTCAAAATAGCGTTCGTGTTTTTCCAAACGGCGTTAGTATTTTCCTGTCATCTCTTCTCTCTGCCTGTAGCTACTAGAGTAGCTCCTAAAAGAGTGGTATAGCTACAGGCATCTGCTTGTCAGCTAGGATGTTTGATGCCAAAGTAGCTCTTGTAGCTCGTTTTTTCAGCCTGTATTACGCGCACGCGCGTAAGGAAGGCGATGTGTCTTATTCATTTGAATAGTGTTTTTTTGTTATTTGCAGTGCAGCAGTAGGCTCACTCTTCTCGGCTGCTGTATGAGAATTCTGTTTTCTCTACTCCGTCGCCGTAGATGGTCTTGAAGTCGTCCCTCATCGAAATGACATGGTAACCGGCTGCCCGCCACTGTTCACTTAGCGAGAGGGCTTTCTCCCTGTTGGCATAGTCTCTCACGTCGTCATCGGCAATCAGCATAAATGCCTCCGAACGGTATGGGCTGCTCAGGCAGTAGTTGTGCATAGAGCAGTCGCCGCTGCTGTTGCCAAACGACAAGACGGGCACCTTGCCTATTTCCTGGGAAATCTGGAATACTTTGTTGGTCTTCAGATTCTTGATGATGAGTTCATCTGTCCTAATGAGGTCTTCTTCTCTGCTCATCGTGTGGTTGACGCCTGCCTCTTCGCCTTGATGGCTGGCGTGTAGCTTCACGTCCATGCCAATCACCCGATTGGGATTGATGCCAATGGGCTCAACCAACGGTCTGCAGATGAACCTGTCGGATCCGGAAACGACATAACACGTAAAGCCCTTATCCTTGAGATATTCAAAGACTTGAAGCATGGGCTTATAAAAGCTCTGGCCGTAGGTCATCCCAACGAATCCGTTGGCCTGCTTGGAAGCATACGCCTTGACGTAGGCGTCGAACTCAGCCAGTGTCATTCCCGCGTATGCCTTAGCTGCCGCTTGGGCGTGCTTCATGTCAAAATGTTCAGGAAGCTTTTTGCCGTTCCTGACGAAGTCTCTGATATTCTGTGCTGCCTCCCTGACATCGTCGGGAGCGTCATCTTTATACGAGACATCGTCAAATACACGGTATTCGAGCAGATTATATTCAAAATAGGTGGGATAGAGCTCGCCGACGAAAGTGCCGTCCATGTCGAACGTGGCAATGCGGTCTTCCTCCTTGATGTAATTCTTGGAATTTGGGTTTGTCACGTCTTTCACGTAATCTTGCAGGATGGTCAAGGCTTCGCAAGAATTCCACAGTGTGAAATAATCCTTCGCGGGCTGATTCGCCAAGCGATCGGCCGTACTGCAGCTGCTGAGGACTCCGACAAATAGAATGAGAAGTGAAAAAAGGAATTTCTTCATAATACCATGTTAGGGGATGGAGCTAGGGTCATTCTTCGGTTGAGCTATCAGCTTTTCATCGGGTGTGCCGTCGAGTCCACGGAAGAGGAAGGTCTTGTCTGCCGTCTGTTCCACCTCACCGCCAGCCTCATGGATGCGTTGGAGCAACGCGTCGTGCTGATTGGCAGGGAAGCCGCACGTCAAGATGTCACCATGCTTGCGATGCTTCTTACGAAGCACTCGGTAGCCAATGGCTCGGCTCAAGGCAAAGCCCCCACAGTCGTGGGCATGGTAGAACATGCCCACGGCCATGAGGCAAAACGCTGATTGGGGCATACAAATTTCTCTTTTTCCGAATTATACAATAAGTTCTAAAGTCTCAGTAAGTCTTTGACGGAATAGATGCGGCTCAGTGCTTCAAAGGAAAAATACTGGTCATCCATAATCATCCATTCCTCGCGCTGCTTTTTCGTCAGGTGCTTGATATCG
>JAILFU010000163.1 GCA_024697405.1 Prevotella sp. | reverse complement strand
TGGAGGCACTTCGTCGTCAGGGATTTATGCAATTTGAACTCCTTAACTCCTATAAAAAATGCAACGATATAGCAGTTGACCCAGGAATCCTTCTCCGGCGGTAGCCGCTTCCCTCCCCTCAGGGGAGGGGCAGGGGTGGGGTCTGTAACTTTTTCCGCCGAGAAGAACAAACGATAAAAGATTCGCTGAAGGATATTAGAGACCCCACCCCTACCCCTCCCCTTGAGGGGAGGGGAGCGCCATCCGGAAAAACAAATTCAGGTCAACTACTATATTGTTGCCTTTCCAAACGGCGGCAGTATTTTCCCAAACGGAGGCAGTATTTTTCCAAACGGAGGCAGTATTTTCCCAAACGGCGGCAGTATTTGGTTGAATTCTCTAGAGAATGGAAGCGTATGCGTCCAGTAGCTGTTGCTGTAGCTATAGAGTAGCTCGAAACAGCGTCCTGTAGCTACCGACAACGCATTATATTTCAGTGCGTTAAACAGCGAAGTAGCGCCTGTAGCTCGCTTTTTCTGCCCTATATTACGTGCACGCGCGCGCGTAAGAAAGCGTCACCAGAAATGAGACCGCCCAACGAATATACAAAAAACTTCTAAAAACTTTTGCAGTTCCAACAATAATTCGTATCTTTGCAATCAAATTACTGACCTATTATGAAAAAAATCATCACCATCATTATGCTGCTGCTCCTCGTCGGCGCAGCTTCAGCTAATGCACAGGACAAGCAATACCAGCTTTTCGGCATCGGCTTCTACAACCTTGAGAATCTCTTCGACACCTGTCATGACGAAGGGCACAACGACTATGAGTACCTGCCCGAAGGGCGCAACAAGTGGACTGGACTGAAATACACCCACAAGCTGCAGAACATGGCCCGCGTGCTGGCTGAGATGGGCACCGACCGTCTGCCCATGGGCTGCGCAGCCATCGGCGTGAGCGAGGTGGAGAATGCCAAGTGCCTTACCGACCTCTGCAACCAGCCCCCTCTGAAAGAGCGCGGCTTTCAGTTCGTACACATAGAAGGCCCCGACCAGCGCGGCGTGGACTGCGCCCTGCTCTACAACCCCAGGTTGTTTCAGGTGCGCGACACCAAACTGGTGCCCTACATCTACGTGAAGCCCGAAGACTCGCTGCGCGCCACCCGTGGTTTCCTCACCGTGAGCGGAACCCTGGCAGGCGAGCACGTCACCATCATCGTCAACCACCTGCCCTCGCGCGGTGCCACGTCCTACTACCGTGAGGAGGGCGGACGCCAGCTCTACGAGCTGAAGCAGCAGCTTATGGCAGAAGATCCCGGCGTGAAGCTGCTCATCATGGGCGACATGAACGATGACCCGCAGGACAAGTCAATGGCAGAGGCACTGGGTGCACGCCGCAAAATGAAACTGGTGGAGGACGACGGCCTATGGAATCCCTGGTGGGACGTACTGGCTTCGGGCAACGGCACCCTACCCTACGACGGCGGATGGAACCTGTTCGACCAGATCATCTTGTCGAAGTCGCTGCTCGACAAGCACATGAAAGACAACAAGGACGTGGATCTGAAGAAGATCGACTGCTCAACGCTGAAATACTACCGCCACCAGATATTCCGCCGCGACTACCTGTTCCAGCGGGAAGGAAGATACAAGGGCAACACCCTGCGCACCCATGCCGGCGGCACATGGCTCGACGGCTATAGCGACCACCTGCCCACGTTAGTATATCTGGTAAAGGAAAAGAAGTAAACCGAAAATCCCCAAAGATGACTATTATCGGAATAGCCGGCGGAACTGGGTCGGGAAAGACCACCGTCGTCAAACACATTGCCCGGGCGCTGCCACCACACTGCGTAGCCGTGGTGCCCCTCGACTCGTACTATAACGACACCACCAACCTGACTCCCGAGGAGCGGAAGGCCATCAATTTTGACCATCCCGACGCCTTCGACTGGAAGTTGCTGACCGAGCAGATCCGCATGTTGAAGAACGGCGAGGCCATCGAGCAGCCCACCTACTCATACATCGAGAGCAACCGCCAGAAAGAAACGGTGCATGTGGAGCCTAAGCCAGTCATCATCATCGAAGGCATCATGACGCTGCACTACAAGCGGCTGCGCGACATGATGGACCTGAAGATTTTCGTCGATACCGACAGCGACGTGCGCCTGATACGCAACATACGCCGCGACGTGGTGGAGCGCGGACGGACGGTGGAGATGGTGCTCAACCGCTATGAGAAAGTGCTCAAGCCCATGCATGAGCAGTTCATAGAGCCAACCAAAAAATTTGCCGATCTCATCATCCCCTGGGGAGGCGACAACAAGACCGGCATTCACATTCTCAAGACCTACATCGAGGGCATTGTGACGGGGGTATGACAACCGTCATTCCTCGCTCACTATCAACCCCTCCTCTGCATTCCTGGCTTCGCTGGCGCGGTGCACCTGTGCCTGCGTCTTGTCGTAGCGACGCTTGATACCGCTGAAAATGAACGAGTAGAGCAGTTCGACAGCAGCATAGACAAACGCCGTGATGCCCAGTATCAGCGTACAGGTCTCGGCAGGCACCAGCCCTTTCAACATAGCAAACACAGAGGCAGCAATGATGGCCAGCGGAGCCAGCCACATCCATGCGCCAACGGGTTCCATCTTACGGGCCGACACGAGGTTCATCAACAGGTTCAATGCGCCCAGCACCAACACGGCGCCCAGCAGATACATGGCCCACTCCAGATAGTCGTCGCTGCGGGTAAGCGAGAGAATCAGTCCCAGTAGCAGGCTGCCAAGCCCGGCAATGGGGAACATGGACTGGCCGTCGGCCGACGAGGCAGGCGCAGCATCTGTACCGTTGTCGTAGACACGGAAATCGGCTTTCTTTCTCCGATTGTTCACCCAGCCCAGCAGTGACACGACACCAGCAATGAGGAACATGACACCTAAGGCTATGGTAAGGCCCTTCAACACGGCCTCGTCATACTTCAGCAGCAACACGCCGACCACCACGGCGGCAATGGCCCGGATAATGGATATTCTTAGTAGTTTCATGGGAATAGGGTTATTGAGAGTTGAACATTATTCTTTAAACAGCAATTTGCGGTCGCGCCGGGCAGCTGCCTTGGTCCATTTCTCGGGAATGAACTTCCAGTTGCTGGCGGCCTGCGGGCGGACGGTGCCCATGCGCTCTATCTCCTCCATGAGATAATGGCGCAAGTCCAGTTCACTCTGATAGACGATACGGCTGTTCAGCGAGTCTTTGGGAATGCCGGCACCATGGACAATGAGGTCGCCGCCGCCGTTGGCCCGGTAGCTGTTCATCACGACCTTATAAACCTTGTCCATGTCGAAGGGCTTTCCGTCCGACATCTGCAAGATGTGCACTTTCTGGCCGTCGGGCTTGGTCACATCCACTTCATAGTCGATGCCCGAAGCGGAGTCGAAGTTGAAGGTATAGTTCTTGAAGCCCATGCGCTGCTGGTCGCTGCGACTGTCGACATTGAGCAGCACCAGATGGTCGTCGGGACTCTTCATGGTATTCGCCCACAAGTCGTAGCTCATTTCCAGGTGGCCTTTTATCTCACGGCCAGTCATGTTGACCACATAGAGCTGGTTCTCAAAGCGGTAGAGCTTGAACATGTCGGCCACGGTGACAGGGCCGGCATCAATCCTTGCGTCGAACGACAGGGGGGCGTTGAACGAGACGTCGGCCTTGGTGATTTGCAGCTGCAACTGGTGGATGAAGTCGGTGAAGGCAGAATTGCCGAAGTAACTGTCGCGGGTGGAACAGCCGGTGGCGAAGGTGCCGATGCGGCGGCCTACATACTTCTTGATGGTGTCGATGGTGGGCTGGAAGCGGGCCAGCATCTGCTGGTCGACCGGCTCATTGCGCACGTCGATAATCTCTCCCTTGATGTCTTTGTCTACAAGACGGTCGCCATCGTAGGTCAGGGTGATGGTAGCCTCGGCCACATACTTCACGTAGCAGGAGGGATCGATGCAGAGCACATCCTTGCCGCTGGGATTCTTCAGGGTGATGTTGTGCACCTGGTGGTCGTGGCCGAAGAAGATGGCATCGAAGCCGTCGACCTCCTGCGCCACACGCTCGGTGGCATCTTCCTCGATGCCGTTCTCCATGGTGATGCCGCCGTTCAGGCCGCTATGGAAGAGTCCGAAGACGAGGTCAGGCTGCTCCACCTGCCGGATGTACTTCACCCAGCGCTTGGCACAGCTCACCATCTCCTGGAACTCCAGCCCTTTCCACAGACACTCGTTCAGCCAGATGGGAATGGCTGGCGTAACCATGCCCAGGATGGCAATCTTCACGCCGTCGCGCTCGATGATGGCGTATGGCCGCACGTAGGGCAGCTGGTTCCCCTTGTCCACAATATTGGCGCCCAGCACGGGACAGCGCACCTCACGAATCCATTTGTCGTAGACCCGATGGCCCGTCTCAACGTCATGGTTGCCCACAGTCTCTGCGTCGTAGCGCATGTAGTTGATGACGCTGGCCGCCAGGTTCTCGTCTTCGGGCATGACATAGTTCGACCAGTAGACGCAGGGCTGGCCCTGAAGGATGTCACCGTTGTCGATGAGCAGCAGACGGTCGCCATACTCCTGTCGCTGGCGTTCTATATAGGTATTAGCCCGCACGAGCGTGCCGTTCAGCTCCCTGCCCTCGATGAAGTCGTAGGGGAAGAAGTGGCCATGCACGTCGCTGGTTTCTATGACCTTCAGCTTAACGGTTCTTGTCTGGCATGTTGCTGAGGTGCTATGCAGACAAAGCAACCCCATTGCCACAACAAATAGTTTGTTCATATATTACACTTAACACTTATCGCTATCTACTTTTCACGCTTCACTCCTCATTCTTCACTCCCTCTCAATGATGGTCGGCATTTTCACCCACGACTTGTCCTCACGATAGTTCTTTCGGGCTCCCTTGGGGACAAACACCTTACAAGCGGCCATCACCACGCCCTTGAAAGTGCTGTGGGTGATGTTCGGAGGCAGAGGCGCACCAATCACCAGTTCCGACAGCGACACGCACTTGGCAAAGGCATTGCCACCAATCTTCTTGATGGCAGCAGGCAGCTCTACACGGTTCAAAGACGTGCACTCCCTGAAGGCTGCGCTCCCGACGGTGGCGCAAGCGGCGGGCAGAACGACAGACGAGAGCGACGAGCACTGCTCAAAGGCGTTGTCGCCGATGCTGGTGATGGATATCGGGAGAGTGATAGACGCTAGCGACGAGCACTGTCCGAAGGCATTGTCGCCAATAGACTTCAGCGAAATGGGAAGGAGCACAACCCGCAGGCTGTGACAGTTGCGGAAGACATCACTCTCGAGCTTCTCCACAAAGCCCTTAATCTCCACGCTGTCCAGCGAGGTGCAGTTCTCGAACGTGTCACTACCCAACTGCTTCACCATGCTTGGGATGTAGATGTTTTTCAGAGTAGCACAGTTTTCAAACGCATGGTCACCAACGCGAGTAAGTCCTTCAGGCAGGTCGATAGCAGCCAGCGACTTGCAATCGTAGAAAGCACTCTTGCCAATGGTCTTCACAGAAGAAGGCAGAGACACTGACACAAGACTGGTACACCCGGAGAAGAGTTCAGAGGCTACAGCCTCCAGATTGCCGTCCAGCGAGACGGTGGCCAGACTGGTGCAGCCCTCGAAGGCGCTGCTGCCAATCTTGTTCACCTGCTCTATCTCCACGGAGGAAAGACTCTGGCAGTTCTTGAAAGCGTCGTTGCCAATGGAATGTGCAGCGTTCATCTCTATGCTGCGCAGACGGCGGCATCCCTCAAAGGCACTGTTGCCAATATCGCTGACGGCATCGGGCATCTGGACAGACTCCAGCGAAATGCATTCCTCGAAGGCTTCACTGCCAATAGCGGTCACCGTCGACGGAATGACCAGGCTCTCCAACTTCTCACATTTGGAAAAAAGGTCATTGCTAATCACCTTAATGACTGCATTGTGCAGCTCTACCTTCTCCAGGCTCTTGCAGTTCTGGAAGGCTGCGGCATCCAGCTGCTCCACCGATGCGGGAATGTCAATGCTAGTCAGCGCGGTACAACCGCCGAAGGCATGTTTCTCGATTTTGGTGAGGCCATCGGGTAGCTTCACTTCGGTCAACGACGTACAGTCGTCGAAGGCATTGTCGCCAATGACCAGCAAGCCGTCGGGCAATTCCACCTCTTTGAGGTTGACACAGCCACTGAAACAGCTACGGCTGAGCTCCGTCATGGTGGCGGGGAGCGCGACACGCTCCAGGTTCTTGCAGCCCTGGAACATTGCGGCGGGCAACACGTCAGACTTTGTGCGGAAGCTCCCCTTGCTCTCGGTAATAATGGCATCGGAGAGGTCGAGCACTTTCAACACCTTGTCGCCGGTTTTCTTGGTACGTATGTTGCGGGTGATGAGCTGCAGGATTTTCAAATCGTTACCGCCCACCGGGCCGCTGATTTTCAGCTCCGTCATGGAAAAGCGGATGCTGTCGGGCAATTGGGAAGCCAACTGGCCCACGGAGTCGACCGTGACAGTAAGCTCCTGCGCCCTTGCTGGGCTGAATGACAAATGACAAATGATAAATGATAGAACTATCACCATCATCAACCGGTTTCTCTCAAATAAAATATCTCTTTTCATCATCGTTTGTTTTGTTTTCATTTATCATCTTACACGGAGGGCATTGTCCATATCATTTAGCACGCAGTGAACCGCTACGCTTGGAGCGGTGGTAACTGCGGTAGTCGTCGAGCTCGATTTCCACGTCGGGTTCCTCCAACAGCCCGTCATGGGGCAGCAAGAACTGCATGTACTTGATGCTGATGCCCCGTGCAAGCCACATCTGCTCATAGTAGGTCTGGATGGAACGGGCTACGTGTCCGGCAGTTTCCTCGGCAGCAGTTCCCTGGTCGGCAGGAGCATAAAGGTCTTCCGTGCGGAAGAGGACGGGCAGACGGTTCTTCTCCACCATCAGCGAGGTGTAGGTGAAGAGGAAATTGGAATCGGTCTTCAGATGGATGATGCCACGGTCGGTGAGGAAACGACGGTAGCGCTCCATAAACCAGGTGCTGGTGAGGCGCTTGCGGGGGTTCTTCATCTGCGGGTCGCTGAAGGTAAGCCATATCTCCTGCACCTCGTCATCACCGAAGAAACGGTCGATAATCTCGATGTTCGTACGGAGAAAGGCCACGTTCTCTATCCCCTCTTGCAGGGCACGCGTGGCGCCCGTCCACATGCGGGCGCCCTTGATGTCCACACCGATGTAGTTGCGGTCGGGATTGGCCTTGGCCAGCTCAACAGCATATTCCCCCTTTCCGCAGCCCAGTTCCAGGATGATGGGGTTGTCGTTATGGAAATACTGCTCGCGCCAATGGCCGCGCATGGCAAATGGAACGTCGCTCACTACCGAATAAGGGTACTGAAAGACGTTCCTATAGGTCTCCATGTCGGCGAACTTCGCCAGTTTTCCTTTGCCCATGCTTTTCTTTGTTCTGTTTGTTGCGATAATATCGCAACATACGGGACGACTATTCGATGACGACCGTAGTCCAGCCGTGCTTGTCCTCTAGCTCGCCATACTGGATGCCACGCAGGGTGTCGAAGAGCTTCTTCGACATCGGGCCGGGCTTCTCGCCAAAGGAGTAGCGCTTACCCGTGTCGAGGTCGTCAATATAGCTGATGGGGCTGATGACGGCAGCTGTTCCACAGGCTCCAGCCTCCTCGAAGGTCTCCAGCTCCTCTTCGGGAATGGGACGGCGCTCCACCTTCATGCCCAAGTCCTCGGCTACCTGCATCAGACTCTTGTTGGTGATGGAAGGCAGGATAGAGGTGGACTTCGGCGTGACATAGGTATTGTTCTTGATGCCGAAGAAATTGGCAGCGCCACACTCGTCCATGTACTTCTTCTCCTTCGCGTCGAGATAGAACTCGCAGGCGTAGCCCTTCTCGTGAGCCAGGTTGTTGGCAAAGAGGCTGGCTGCATAGTTGCCGCCGACCTTATACTTACCGGTGCCAAGAGGAGCCGAACGGTCGTAGTCACGGATGATGACGTAGGGATTGGCGGCGAAGCCTCCCTTGAAGTACGGGCCTACGGGTGTGACAAAAATCAGGAAGCAGTACTCCTTGGCGGGATGCACGCCCACCTGGGCACTCGTACCGATGAGCAGCGGGCGGATGTAGAGCGTGGCTCCGCTCTCGTAGGTGGGAATCCACTCCTGATTCAAACGGACCACCTTCTTCACCATCTCCGTGAAGAGCTCGGTGCTGACCTCCGGCATCATGATGCCACGGCAGGTAGACTGCAGACGGGCAGCGTTCTCGTCGACACGGAAGATACGCACCTTGCCGTCGGGACAGCGGTAGGCTTTCAGACCCTCGAATGCCTCCTGGCCATAGTGCAGGCAGGTTGCTGCCATGTGCAGGTTCAGATACTCGTCGGAGCAGACTTCAATCTCGCCCCATTTACCGTCGCGATAGTAGCAACGGACATTGTAGTCGGTCTTCATGTAGCCGAACGACAGACTACCCCAGTCTATATTCTTCATTTCCTTACGAATTTAATAATCTAGATGATTGCTAAGACAATCTTTAAGAATTTACATTTTCATTAACCGTCTGCAAAATTAAGCATTTTATTTGAAATAAAAGAAAAATCTACGCTTTTTTTATTGCATCACGACGAATGAAGTTAAAGAAGAGCCAACGCGGGAAGCGTCGGCTCTTCTATTTCGTACACTCCTGTAAGAGGAGCGCTGTTTGAGAATCGGATGAAACGGATGTTAGAACTGATAGCGGTTGTCCTTCACTTCAGCCTTCTGCATCAGCACGTCGAAGAGTGAGGTATAGCGGCTGTACTGCGACGGTGTGATGGTCGACATGGCACGTTGCACCAGCTGGTTCTCCTGGAGGCGGCGGTTGAAGGGAGCAGCTGTGCTGTCCTTGGCCTCGCGGCTGATGACATTGAACAGGAATACGCCGTTGGTACCCTTCACGATATGCTTCACCGTCTGGCCCACTGCTGTGGCGGCAACAGCTCCGCTGAGACCGCGCTCACGCTGACCTTTCACATTGACGGTAGAGGGGAAGGTGATATGGCTAATGGTGTCGACCAAAGCGCCCTTCTGCTGAGCCTCGGCCACGGTCTTGGCTCCGGCGAGCTTCTGGATGAGCATGTCGGCCTTCTTGTCTTTCATCACCTCTGCACGCAGATATTCCTCCACGCTCTGCTGGTCAAGATAGCCTACGGGATGTACCTTTGTCACGGCTACAGCCACGAAGCGGCCGTCGGCTGAATTCTGGTAAATCTCAGAGATGTTGCCCTCATTAGCCTGTGCGAAAGCCCACTTCACAGCCTCACGGGTGTTGGTGAGTTCCTGGCGCTGGCCAATGTTGTTGGCATTGCTGGTGAGGTTCTGCTGGTCTTGAACCTGATAGCCGTATTTCGAAGCATTCTGATCCATGTCGGCCGGTGTGCGGCACTCGCTCAGGAACTGGCTGAACTGGTTGAAGGCATTCTCATAGGTATCGTTGGAGAAGCGCACCTCGTTGCTGACGATAGCCACGTCATAAAGGGTGACGGGACGGCGCTGCTCGGTGACCTTATAGACAAGCACCTGGTTGTTGAGCACCAGCACGCGGGGCTCTCCCACCGTTGCCTGATGAAGGGCAGTGAAGAAGGTCTTGTAATCGGGAGAAATATTTTCCTGACCCTGATAAGCGTTGGCGCTCATCCACTCGTTGGCTGCAGTCTGGCCAAGCTTGGCGGCCACGGAGTCGATGCTCTCACCAGCCTTGATGACAGCCACGAGACTGTCGGCACGCTGCTGGGCATCCTCCATCGTCTGTCCGGGCACGCCCATATAAACGTAACCAATGGAGTCAACCCCCTGGTAACGGCGGTTCAGTCGTGCAACGGCCATGTAGTCGATAGACTTGCCTCCGACATAGGCGTTGTAGGAAATAAGGGGAGTAACACCCTTCTCGCCCAGCGAGTCGATGGCTTCCTTGAGTTTTGTTGAAATCTTGTTCAAGCCGTCGGCATTGTAAGGCATGTCCTCATGATAGGTGATGACGGTGCGATGCGAGGCAAGGATGTCGGTCTGGTTCAAGCTGTCGGCACGCAGCTGGGCAGCAGCCTCATTCAGGTTGTCGCGCAGGGCGGTCATGTCGGCCTCAGAAGGCACCACCTGGCAGATGGCGTATTTGACGTCGCGGGTCTCGTTGTCCCAGCGGAACATATCCTTCTTCTCGTTGTACTTAGCCTTGAGGTCGGCATCAGCAATCTGCACGTCATTGTCGTTGATGCTGGAAAAAGCCAAAGAAGCCAGCTCAATGGTGCTCTCAGTACCGGCACCACTGAAAGCAGCCTGTGCCGAGGCCTCATTGCTGAGCATGCAGGCCTGGAGCAGGGAGATATACTTCGAGGAAAGGAGCTGCTGGCGCAGAATCTTCTCGACGGTCTTCCAATAGCGGTCAAACTCCAAATACTGTTCGGGCGACTGCTGCTCGAGGTAGGTATATATCTGAGAGACATTGTTGTAGTCGAAGATGCCTGTCTGCTGATCGTAGAACACAGAGAGCAGAGGCAAGTTTCCCTGCTTCAACAGGGGGTGTGTACCTGAAGCGAGGATGCTCTTCATCTCGCCGTCGGTAACGCCGAGTCCCAGTTTCTCGGCCTCTTCTTCAATGACGGAGTTACGCACGTAGTTCGTCCAGACATACTCGCGGAGCTGATCTTCCTCCACATCCTGTCCAAGCTGCTTGAATACGTTCTTGTATTCCTCCACCTCAGCCTGATAATCCTGGATGGACAATTTCTTGCCCATCACCTCTCCCACTTGCTGGCGAGCCTGATTGCTAGAGGTCTCGCACGAGCGTGTAAAGTCAGTCGCAATGAAGCCGAACAATGCCAGGCCGATGATGCCCACCAGCCATGGTCCCCAGCTTCTGATTTTTCCAATTGCTGCCATTTAATTTTGTTGTTTTTAATTATTTATTTCTTGAATTTTCAATTTCAGCCTGCAAAATTACAAAATTTGCGTGAAACAACGGCAAGTTTTTATGAAAAATTCTCACTTTTGCTCACTTTTAGTCTCACAAGCTCTATTTTGGTCGCCGTATTCTTCACAATTTTGAATTCGAAGCGCCCTATTCTGACCACTTCGTTGAGTTTGGGGAACGACTGATACTCATGGAGGATGTAGCCCCCGACAGTCATGTATTCTTCGCTTTCGGGCAGCTCAAGGTCGAACAGTTCGTTCACCTTCTCTATCTCCAGGCGTGCGCTGAGCATGTATTCGCCGTTGTCCAGTTGCTTCGCCACATAATTGACGGAGTCGTGCTCGTCCTCAATGTCGCCGAAGATTTCCTCCACGATATCCTCCAGCGAGATGAGGCCACTGGTGCCGCCGAACTCGTCGACGACCACCCCCAGCGACTTTTTCTGCTGCAGCAGAATCTGCATCATCTTGCTGGCGAGCATGGTCTCCGGGACAAAGGTCATGGGACGTAGGAGGTCTTTAAACTGAGCGATGAGGGTAGAGAGCTGAGAGCTTGCTACCGTTTTCTTCTCTCCATTCTCCACGATTCTCTCTCCGCTATTATTGATCCGGAACATCTCCGACGAGTGGATGTAGCCGATGATATGGTCGATGTCTTCATGGTAGACCACTATCTTCGAGTGGCCACTCTCAATGAAATGCTGCTTGAGCTCGGCGATGGTGGCCGTGTCCTCCACAGCATCAATCTCGGTACGGGGAACCATGCAGTCGCGCACCTTTGTCTCGCTGAAGTCAAGAGCATTCTGGAAGATTTTCACCTCCTCCTCTATATCCTCATCGTTGCGGGCATTGTCGATGCTCGACTGTACCAGATAATCGAGGTCTACCTTGGTGAACTCCTTATCACCGGCCTCGCTGCTCATCCGCACGCCAAACAGGCGGAGAAGCCCTTTCGACAGCAGCGTGGCGAAACGGGACACAGGCCAAAGCACCACATAGAACACCCACGCCGGCAGGGCGAAGAAAGTCAGCATGGCATTGGGATTCGACTTGAAAATGGTCTTGGGCAGGAACTCGCCGGTGAAGAGGACAATGATGGTCGACAGCAAGGTGTCGGCAGTGACACGTGAGGCGTCGTCCAGTGCTGCGAAGAGCGTCTGGTCGAAAATCCGTGCGAAGAGGATGCCGTAGATGACCAGGGCAATGTTGTTGCCCACCAGCATCGTGGAAACGAAATTGCTGGGGTGGCGGTAGAACAGGTCTATGGCACGCTGCGCCGTGCTGTTCTTCTCGCGAGCCACCTCGGCCAGCAGGCGGTTGCTAGACACGAAGGCAATCTCCATGCCTGAGAAGAAGGCCGAGAGCACCATTGTTACAAGCAGTCCTATGATGAGAGAAGACATTTCGCTTTATACGATTTACAGATTTCCGATTGACGATTTCCTACCCTTCTATTCTTTTCAATACTTCCTGTGTTTCTGTGCCGCCGGTCGCACATACTGTTCTTCGGCGAGAGAGTCATCAGGTGCAGTCTCTGGCTGTTCTTCTTCGTCTTCCATGTCGGAGGCCAAGAACGAGCCTTTGCTGTTGGTCACCATATAGCGCTCCATTTTCTCGTCGCTGCGGAAATAAGTGCCTTCCATGGTGCGCTCAGGGGTGACGACACGCGAGAACACATTTGAGTAGAACTCATGCTTGATGCCGTCCCAATACAGCTCCTCGCTGGTGTAAATAAGGCCTTTTACATTACGTATATTCACACGCCCGCGCAGTTTCCACAGCCGCTGCTTGTCGAAATACCATGCCGTGTCCGCCTGGATGTAGGCTTGTAAGTGGAACTGCTCGTCGAACTGCTCAAAGAAGATGCCTTTCATGAATTCCCAGCGCGAAGGCTGACGGACGGTGTTCACATCCCATCGCTCAGTGACGATGCGGTATTTGATAACGCCAGAGTCACTGATCAGCGTGTTTACACCATAAGTGGTCATCATCGACACGGAATCCTCGGGTCTGATGGCATCGGCCGTATGCTCCTGGGCCTCGGTGCACGCTACGCTAAAGGACAGATGAAAAATGACAAACGACAAGACCAGCACTGGAAGAGCGCGATTGGCCCTTCTTTCACCTGTATTCTCCTGTTCTTTGCACATCGTCGTGCAACAATTATCATTTACCATTTCGCATTCATCATTTATCATTTAGGCCAAAGGCCGCAAGCCGCAGGCCGCCTAGTCTATCCTCCACTTGGCGAACCAGCGTTCGTTGAACGTCAAGCCTATATTAATGCGGAATGTATTATCGGTAATGAGGTCGGGGGCAGAGGTGCGAACCCACTGTGCACTGATGTTCAGCACGGGGCGCATGGCAGCCTGAATATTCCACTTGCTGAGCAGCGGCAGGCCGATGCCGGCACTGAGGCTAAGTTCCTTGGGGCCGTCGTGCCCGTTGATTTTGTAATAGGGCGTGGCATAAGAGGCTCCCATCCGGAAATGGACATGCTTGAAATAGCTGGTTGGATGGTTGGGGTCAGGCACATAGTCAGCGCCGAGGGCCAAGCGGGTACGGTCGGTGAGCAGTCCGCTTTGCAGGGTGTAGCGCTTAGTGTTGTCATCATACCCAGGAAAGTCGATACTGCCCCATTTCTGCATCGTCACGTCTGCCGCCACAGTGAGATGCTGCTGGTGTGTCCAGGCCAGACCCACGCCATAAGACATGGGCAACTCCAGGCCGTTGTCAATGGAGAAAGTCGTCGTGTCGCTGACCTGTGTCGACATGTTCAGGTTGATGATGTCGCAGGTAGGGTCTGCCCCCAGTTTATGGCCCAGTCCCCATGTGGCGCCCACCGAGAGCTGGTCTTTGCGCCCCAACGGTTGCTGCCACTGGAGTCCCAGCGTAAGGTTATAGCTGTTGACGCTGGCCTTGTATATCTTTGAAAGCGAATTGACCGTCGTACTGGCCGTAGATGACACCGAGCGGGTATAGCTTCCCCACAGATAGGCAATGTTGAAACCGAAAGAAAGTGGCTTTACAGGTCGCCAGCCGGCACCCACGAAAGCCTGGTGGAAACCGCCCGAACCTGTAAATGACTCCGTGATACTGCCTATCGTATTATTCAGGTAGGAGCTGGCAGTGTAGGAATAGCCGACATCGGAGAAAGGCAATACACCGAAGCTGAAGCCGAGGTTGCGCCTGAGGCGGAACAGCCCCACAGCATAGTCAAAGTCGGCATTACGGCCATTGACGCTGGTGCCGTTCTCCTTGAAATTGGTCTGCTGAAGAGACAGCCCTGCATCGAAGAGCATCGTCAGCGAATCGACTGCGGAATAGGAAGCGGGATTGAGTGTATTCACCAGCGTACCGTCACGCATGGCCAGTCCAGCCCCGCCCATGCCACGATTGAAGCCTTGCGACGGATCGGCAAGCACGCCAAGCCCATACTGGCTGTAGGGAGATATGGAACCGCTGTGAGCACCTGTCTGCCCCAGGGCCACAGACGCGACAATAGCGGCCCAAAAGCCGCAGAATAATCTCTTTTTCATTCTTAATCTGTATTTCAGCCTGCAAAATTATTAAAAAAAATCGAACTAATCGCACCGAAAGTGGAAAATATAGCGTAATTTTGCATCGTGAAACGTTTTGAAAACATTTTTAGGAATCTTTGTATGCTTGTCTGCATGTTTGCAGCAAGCCTTCCTGTCTATTCACAGAACGACCTGCTCAGCCGGATGGACAGCGTGGAAGTGGGTCTGCTGACCTGTTCCCCCCACCAAGAAGTATATAGCCTCTATGGACACACCGCCCTGCATTGGCACGACCTGCGCACAGGCGAGCACTGGGTGTTCAACTATGGTGTGTTCGACTATAAGAAGCCGCACTTCGTATGGCGCTTCATCCTGGGACAGACAGACTACATGCTGGAATGCACGGGAAATCTGAAACGATGGTGCGACTACTACCGCAAATGGGGCAGCGAGGTGAAAGAGCAGGTGCTAGACCTCACCCCTGCGGAGAAGCTGCGGCTGCAGGCAGCACTCGCCACCAACCTCAGAAGCCCCGTCTACCGCTACAATTTCTTCTATGACAACTGCTCCACCCGTCCTCGGGACATGATTGAGCGGTGCTTGGAGGGCACTGTTGACTATGCCGTGCGCAAAGACTACGAGCCCTCGTTCCGCCAGATGATTCACCAGTGCACGGAAGACCACCCCTGGACTGCCTTTGGCAACGACCTGCTGCTCGGTCTCAATGCTGACAAAAAGACCACACAGCGTGAGCGTCAGTTCCTCCCTGCTGACCTGAGCTGGGACTTCGACCATGCCACCGTCGACAGACAGGGCGTCAAGCGACCGCTGGTCAGCCGCTTGGTGACACACGTGCCCCAAGGTCAGCAGCCCGTGAAGAAGGGATTTCCGCTGTCGCCCCACGCGTGTACATTATTATTATTATTAATGTCAGTTGCCGTGTTTGCCTACGAAAGGTGGAAGAAACGCATTCTCGTATGGTGGGACGTGCTGCTGATGCTGACTTCGGGCCTGGCAGGATGTGTGCTGCTGATGATGGTGTTCTCCGAGCATCCTGCCACCAGTCTCAACCTGCAGCTGCTGTTGCTCAATCCGCTCGCCCTGCTGTTCATCCCCGCCGTGGCCCGCAGGAGGAAAACCCGCTGGTTCAACATCATGCTGGGTTTCATCGTGGCTTTTCTCATCGGCGGCCTGTGGCAGCATTACGCCGAGGGCATGTATTTTGTGGCACTATGTTTGCTATTAAGGTATTGGACGCATCACAATGACAAATAAGTATCTCTACATCACATTGCTGGCCGTCCTGGGAATAACCAGTGAGGCAATGGCACAGGAGACGCAGTCGAGGAATACTCCACGGCTTGTGGTGAACATCACCATCGACCAGCTGCGCTCCGACTATCTCGAAGCCTATACCCCACTCTACTCTGAAGGCGGGCTGAAGCGTCTGCTGACAGAGGGCATGGTCTTCACCAATGTGTCGTTTCCCTTCACCCCCGTGGACAGGGCGTCGGCCATTGCCAACATCCTCACCGGCACTACACCCTATTATAACAGTATTGTGGGAAGCCGCTGGCTCAACCGTGAGACGCTGCGCCCTGTAGGCTGTGTAGACGACCCGAAATTCACCGGCATGCTAACAGCCGAAACAGCCTCACCGTCAAGCATTTCCACCTCTACTCTTGGAGATGAACTTAAAGTAGCCACAGGAGGCAAGGCTCTGGTCTATGCCATAGCTCCTTTCCGCGACGCTGCCGTGCTGTCGGCCGGACATGCCGCCGACGGAGCGCTCTGGATAGACGATGTCTACGGCGACTGGTGCTCGTCCATCTACTACCTGATGAACGTGCCCGACTGGCTTCAGTCGTTCAACGACCGGAACGCACCAGGCAGGAAAATCAGCCATGTCACCTGGGAGCCACAGACCACGGCCTCCGGCTCGTTCAATTTCTTCCTCCAGACGGAAAACGAGAAACCCTTCAAGCATCAATTTACCGGCTATCAGCGTTTCAGCAACTACAAGCAGAGCGCCCTGGTCAACGCCGATGTCACCGAGATGGCCAAGCAATGCATCAGTGCCACCGGCATGGGCGCTGACAAGGTGACAGACCTGCTTTGCCTGACCTATTACGCCGGGCCTTTCGGCCACCAGAGCATGACAGACTGTCAGATGGAGCTGCAGGACACCTACGTGCGGCTGGACTACGAGCTGAACCGCCTCATCACCCACGTCAGCCAGTCATTTGGTGCAGGAAATGTGCTTTTCGTTGTCACAGGAACAGGCTACAGCGAGGTGGAGGCTGCCGACTACGCACGTTTCCGCATCCCTACAGGGACGCTGAACATCAACCGCACGGCCAACCTGATGAACATGTACCTGGGAGCCATCTGGGGGCAGGACAACTACGTGGAGAGCATCTTCCGCAACCAGATATTCCTGAACCACCGGCTGCTGGAAACCAAGAAGATAAGCATTGGCGAAGCCACCAGCCGGGCACAGGAAATCATCGCTATGATGTCGGGCGTGAGAAACGTCTACACCTCACTCCAGCTGCTCACCAGCCAAAGCCTCCAGACAGAGAAAATACGCAACGCCTTCAACCCGCAGCGCTGCGGAGACATCATCATCGAGGCAGCACCGGGATGGAAAATCCTCAACGAGGACACCCAGGAAAGCGAGATGCAGGTAGCTTCGTTCACACAGTTCCCCATTGTCATCTTCGGAGCGGGCATACATGCCGAACGCATCCAGACACCTGTCACCACCGACCGCATCGCCCCCACCATCGCCCGCTCCATACACATCAGGGCACCGAATGCCTGTTCCTCGGAGCCATTGTTCTGAAGGGAATGGCGAAAAGTGAATAGTGAATAGTGAATAATTTGCCACCGCTCTTAAAATTCTTCGGGTTTCATTCTTCATTCTTCATTTCTTTTCGTACCTTTGCAGGCTGAAACAGAAACGGGGGGAGTGCGAAACAGCCCCATTCACAGATAAATCGTAAATAGTAAATAGTCAAATCGTAAATAACAAAGATGAATTTCAACAAGATTCTTAGATCGCTGTTCGGCGACAAGTCCTCACGCGACATGAAGCTCATACAGCCCTTCGTGGAAAAAGTAAAAGCACAGACGCCCAAGATTGAGGGGCTGGACAACGACGCCCTGCGCGCCCGCACCCAGGAGCTGCGCAGCTATGTTCAGGCAGCAGCCACCGAGCAGAAGACAGAAATAGAGAAGCTGAAGGCCACCATCGAAGAGACTCCGCTCGACGAGCGCGCCGACATTTTTGCCAAAATAGACAAGCTCGAGAAGGAGGCACTCGACAAATACGAGGACGCCCTCGACGAGGTGATGCCCGAGGTCTTCGCCATCGTCAAGGAGACAGCCCGCCGCTTTGCCGAGAACGAGGAGACCGTCGTCACGGCCACCGACTTCGACCGCGAGCTGGCCGGAGACCCCCGCAAGGACTTCATCACCATCGACGGCGACAAGGCATACTACCACAACCACTGGACGGCCGGAGGCAACGACCTGAAGTGGGAGATGGTTCACTACGACGTGCAGCTCTTCGGCGGCGTCGTACTCCATCAGGGAAAGATTGCCGAGATGGCCACCGGCGAGGGAAAGACCCTCGTGGCCACGCTCCCCGTCTTCCTGAACGCGCTGACAGGCAACGGTGTGCATGTGGTCACCGTGAACGACTATCTGGCCAAGCGCGACTCCGAGTGGATGGGGCCGCTCTACATGTTCCACGGACTCAGCGTCGACTGCATCGACAAGCATAAGCCCAACTCGCCCGAGCGCCGCCAGGCCTATATGGCCGACATCACCTTCGGCACGAACAATGAGTTCGGCTTCGACTACCTGCGCGACAACATGGCCACCTCGCCTGCCGACCTCGTGCAGCGGTCGCACAACTACGCCATCGTCGACGAGGTGGACTCCGTGCTCATCGACGACGCCCGCACCCCGCTCATCATCAGCGGACCCGTGCCCAAGGGCGAGGTGCAGATGTTTGAGGAGTACCAGCCGCTGGTCGAGAAGATAGTGGGCGTACAGCGCCAGCTCGCCACCCAGTTCCTGGCCGATGCCAAGCAGAAAATCAGCGCCGGCATGGAGAAAGACGACAAGAAGATGATTGAAGAGGGATTCCTCTCGCTCTACCGCTCCCACAAGGCCCTGCCCAAGAACAAGCCCCTCATCAAATACCTCTCCGAGGAAGGCATCAAGGCCGGCATGCTCAAGACCGAGGAGACCTACATGGAGAACAACAACCGCCGCATGCCCGAGGCTGTGGAGCCGCTCTACTTCGTCGTCGACGAGAAACTGAACTCCTGCGACCTCACCGACAAGGGCACCGCCTGGCTGGCCAATCAGGTGAACGACCCGGAGCTCTTCGTGCTGCCCGACATCACCTCGCAGCTCTCCGCACTCGAGGCCGAAACAGGACTCACCGACGAGGAGCGCGTCAACAAGAAAGACGAGCTTATGGCCCACTACGCCGTGCAGAGCGAGCGTGTGCACACCCTCCAGCAGCTGCTGAAGGCATATTGCATGTTCAACCGCGACGACGAATACGTGGTCATCGACGGAGAGGTGAAAATCGTCGACGAGCAGACAGGACGCATCATGGAAGGCCGCCGATGGAGCGACGGACTGCACCAGGCCGTGGAGGCCAAGGAGCACGTCAAGGTGGAGGCTGCCACACAGACCTTCGCCACCATCACCCTGCAGAACTATTTCCGCATGTACCACAAGCTGGCAGGCATGACGGGTACGGCCATCACCGAGGCCGGTGAGTTCTGGGACATCTACAAGCTAGACGTCGTGGAGATACCCACCAACAAGCCCGTCATCCGCAACGACATGGACGACCGCGTCTACAAGACCCAGCGCGAGAAATACCGCGCCGTCATCGCCGAGGTGGTGAAGATGCGCAACGCCGGACGGCCCACGCTGATAGGCACCACATCGGTCGAGATTTCCGAGCTGCTCTCACGCATGCTCTCCATGTACGTCAATCCCGAGACAGGACAGCGCGAAGGCATCCCCCATCAGGTGCTGAACGCCAAGCTCCACCAGAAGGAGGCCGACATTGTGGCACTGGCCGGTCAGCAGGACAGCCAGGGGCGCGGCGCCGTCACCATCGCAACCAACATGGCCGGCCGCGGTACCGACATCAAGCTCTCGCCCGAAGTGAAAGCTGCTGGCGGACTGGCCATCATCGGCACCGAGCGCCACGAGAGCCGCCGTGTAGACCGCCAGCTGCGCGGACGTTCCGGCCGTCAGGGCGACCCCGGCTCATCCGTGTTCTACGTCTCGCTGGAAGACAAGCTCATGCGCCTCTTCGCCTCCGAGCGCATCGCTCGCGTCATGGACCGCCTGGGCTTCAAGGAGGGCGACATGATAGAGAGCTCCATGATCAGCAACAGCATCGAGCGCGCACAGAAGAAGGTGGAGGAGAACCACTTCGGCGTGCGTAAGCGCCTGCTGGAATACGACGATGTGATGAACAAGCAGCGCACCGTCATCTACGAGAAGCGCCGCCACGCACTCATGGGCGAGCGCATCGGCATGGACATCGCCAACACGCTGTGGGACCGTGTCAGCACCACCATCGAGCGCAACGACTACACCGGCTGCAAGGAGGAGTTCATACGCCTCTTCGGCATGGAGGTGCCCTTCACCGAGGAGCAGTTCCTCGACACCCGCAAGCGCGAGGAGACGGCCGAGCACGCCTTCCAGGAGGTGCTCACCCACTTCAACCGCCGTTGCGACCGCATCCGCGAGGTGGCCATGCCCATCATCAAGCAGGTCTACGAGAACCAGGGACACATGTACGAGCGCATACTCGTCCCCATCACCGACGGACGCCGCGTCTACAACATCGCCTGCAACCTGAAGGAGGCCTACGAGTCGGAGTGCAAGTCGGTGGTGAAGGAATTCGAGAAGCAGATGCTGCTCCACATCATCGACGAGGCATGGAAGGAGAACCTGCGCGAGCTCGACGAGCTGAAGCACTCCGTCCAGAACGCCAGCTACGAGCAGAAAGACCCCCTGCTCATCTTCAAGCTCGAGAGCGCCAAGGTCTTCGACAACATGGTGAACGACATGTTCAACCGTCAGGTCACCATCCTCACCCGCGCACAGATTCCTGAGCTACAGAACCAGCAGGTGCAGGAGGCTGCACCCGAGCAGCACACCGACCGCCGAGGCTACACCGAGAACAAGCAGACCGAGCCAGAAGAGCAGATGGTAGACCAGAACCAGCGCGCCGCCGCCCAGCACGACACCCGCGCGCAGCAGCCCCGCAACCCCATCATCAAGGACAAGCTGCCCGGACGAAACGACCCCTGCCCCTGCGGCAGCGGCAAGAAGTTCAAGAACTGCCACGGACGGGGCTTGGTCTGAGGAAGTGAAATTAAAAAAACAAGCAATGATAAAGATAGAAAACGCAATTATCCGATGTCCACAAGCGGGCGCACGCTCGGCTGGATTTGCAATCCAGCCGCACTGAATATAAGGATTTTCAATCCTAAAAAGCGCATTACAAATGCTTATATTCGATGCAGTCGGATTGCAAATCCGACTGAACGATACGGAGTGCGGACAGTTGCGGATAATCATTTAAAAAAAACAAGCAATGATAAAGATAGAAAACCTCCACAAAAACTTCGGCAAGACCTGTGCATGCGCCATCGACACCTTCACCGTGAACGACGGCGACCTGCTGGGCCTCGTGGGCAACAACGGCGCGGGCAAGACCACCCTCTTCCGCATGATTCTCGACCTGCTGAAACCCGACGAGGGAGAAGTCCTCATCGACGACGTCAACCCCGCCCAGTCAGAGGCATGGAAAGAGCACACCGCAGCCTATATCGACGACAGCTTCCTCATCGACTATCTCACGCCAGAGGAGTATTTCGCCTTCCTCGCCAAGATATGCGGCATGCCCAAGAGCCTGCTCGACGAGCGCCTCAAGACCTTCGAGCACTTCGCTGGTGGCGAGGTGCTCGGACAGAAGAAGCTCATACGCAACCTCTCGGCAGGCAACAAGCAGAAGGTGGGCATCATGTCCACACTGCTCCGACGGCCACGGCTCATCATCCTCGACGAGCCGTTCAACTTCCTCGACCCCACCAGCCAGAACATCCTCAAGCACATGCTCACCGACTACCGAGAGCAGACAGGGGCCACCATCCTGCTCAGCAGCCACAACCTGCAGCACACCATCGACATCTCCTCACGCGTCGCCCTCCTCGAGAAAGGACACATCATACGCGACATAGCGAACATCAGCGAAGAAGCTAACGCAGAGCTTACCGCCTACTTCGAGGAGCAGGCATAGGCGCTCCATACTTAACTAAAACCATCATCATTATGTGCAAGGTAGGTATTCCCAAGGAAATTAAGAACAACGAGAGCCGCGTGGGCATGACCCCTGCGGGAGTAGCAGAACTGACACGCCGGGGCCACGAGGTGCTGGTGCAGCACACAGCAGGCGAGGGCAGCGGATTCAGCGACGACGACTATGTGAAGGCGGGAGCTACGATTCTGCCCGCCATAGAAGACGTCTACCGCGAGGCCGAAATGATTGTGAAGGTGAAAGAGCCCATCGAGCCGGAATATGCCCTCGTGCGCAAGGGGCAGCTGCTGTTCACCTATTTCCATTTCGCATGCGAGAAGGAACTGACAGACGCCATGCTGAAGAGCGGTGCCGTCTGCCTGGCCTACGAGACAGTACAGCTGCCCAACGGCTCCCTGCCCCTGCTGCAGCCCATGAGCGAGGTGGCAGGACGCATGGCCACGCTCAACGGCGCCTATTACCTGCAGAAGACGAAAGGCGGCAAGGGAAAACTCATCAGCGGCGTGCCAGGCGTGTCGCCTGCCCGCGTACTGGTACTAGGAGGCGGAGTCGTAGGAGAGGCAGCAGCCCGGATGGCAGCCGGCATGGGCGCCGAGGTCACCATCACCGACGTCTCATTGCCTCGTCTGCGCCAGCTCGACCTTGAGACACCAGCCAATGTGCACACGCTCTATTCCTCGGAGCACAACATCCGCAAGCAGCTGCCTCAGGTGGACATCGTCATCGGCTCTGTCCTCGTGCCAGGCGACAAGACGCCCCACCTCATCACACGCGACATGCTGAAGCTGATGGAGCCGGGCACCGTGCTCGTCGACGTAGCCATCGACCAGGGCGGATGTTTCGAGACCTCACGCCCCACCACCCACAGCCAGCCCGTCTATACCGAGGAGGGCATCGTCCATTATTGCGTGGCCAACATCCCTGGAGCCGTGCCTAACACCTCGACGCTGGCACTCACCAATGCCACACTGAGCTATGCCGTCGCACTTGCCGACAAAGGATGGCGGCAGGCATGCAACGACGACCCGGCCTTGGCAAAGGGGCTGAACATCGTGGAGGGGAAAGTGGTCTACAAGGCCGTCGCCGATGTCTTCGGACTACCGTTCCACGATTTGTCACTTTGAGCCCGAAAGTCATAGATAGAGCTGTGCAGACTTTAAATGCAGGGTTTCACATATATATAATATACTGAACCCGGAAAAACCCTGCAACTCTGCATACTCTGCACTAAACGAGACTCATTCTAAATAATCTCCGCTTGTGAAAGGGAAATAGAGACACTCTATTTGGAGAAATACTAACGCCGTTTGGAAGAATACTAACGCCGTTTGGAAAAATACTGGCAGTATTTTTTCGTCCCAAGGCTTGGGACGAAAAGCCCGGATTGGTGTCAGTTATTTGGGGAACGATTTTTGTCTGAGGCGGTGCAGGGTTGAGTGCAGGGTTTACACAAAGTGTACTACCAGCAACATCCTGCAAGCCAGTCGTTTATCTGGAAAAGATGCAGAGTTGCAGACTTTCTGTATAAATACCTTTTTATGAAGGCTTGTTCTATAAATTGCAAAAAAACAAGATGCAACCGCTACCCTTCCTTGAGGGAAGGGGCGCGGTTGCACACTTTTTAGCGAGTGAGCAGAGGTAATCTATACTTTTCCTTTGAACGTATAGCCAATGCCTTCTACCGCAGAGCGGACAGCGTCTTCTGAAGCGGGGCCTTTGACGGTGAGGGTGTTGGCAGAGGCACTGGCCTTGGCCTTCTCTACGCCAGGCACCTCCTCTACGGCTCGGACAACGGCCGCCTCACAATGGCTGCAATGCATATCCTCAACGCGGTAAACGGTGACGTCGGGTTCTGTGTTCTTTTCGTCTGTAAATCTGCTGAACAGTTTCATCATAAGCGCAAATACTATTAATAGGGTTAATATGGTGGCACAAAAAATCTTAAATGGGCTGGGCAGGGCGGAAGTCGCCATGCAGCAAGCATCCTGAGTGGCGACGGAGAAGTCCCAGCCCGTAGCATTGAGAAGCAGACCAAAGAGGACGGCAAAGCCTACGATGGTCATCAGATAGACAGAGGTGAAACGGCGCCCCATCGACTTGTGCACCACGAGGATGGAGGCGAGATTGACGGCGGGGCCTGCCATCAGCATCACCAGCGCTGCTCCCGGCGAGAGGCCCTTCATCATCAATGCCGCCGCCACGGGGATGCTGCCTGTGGAACATATGTACATCGGCACGGCGATGGCTAAGATAAGGAGCATCTGCAACAGCGGCTGGCTGCCGAAGCTGAGGAAGAACTCATCGGGCACGGCGACCTGAATGAGCGCCGCCACGACAAGACCGACAAGGAGCCGCAGGCCGATGTCGCGTATCATGTCGTAATAGGCATACTTCAGCACTCGCCAAAGCCTGTTTCCATTCTCCACTTGACAAGAGCCACTGCCGATGTCCACGACGTCGTCCTCGCGAATCAGCCGGTTTACCAGCAATCCGCCGCATACTCCAGTGACAAGGGCAGCCACAGGGCGGATGACGGCGAAGCCGAGCCCCATCAGCGAGAAGGTGGCAAGAATGGAGTCGATGCCCGTCTGCGGCGTGGCGATGAGAAACGAGGCAATGGCTCCCTTCGAGGCCTTCTCGTTACGGAGACCGATGGCCGTAGGGATGACGCCGCACGAACACAACGGCAGGGGCACTCCCAACAGCGCCGCCCAGACAACGGACAGCTTATTGCTGCGCGAAAGATAGTTGGCATAGAACTTCTGCGGCACGAAAACATGGAGCACGCCCGCGATGAAGAATCCCAGCAGCAGATAGGGGGCCATCTCGCAGACCACCGTCAGGAAGGCTGCGGGCAGGCGCTCCAAGGGGAGCGATTGGAGAAAAAGTTGCATATCCATCGGATGCAAAGGTACAACAAATTCTTGAATTAGAACAGCTTTTTGAAGAAAAATGTTATTCGCTAATTACGGAAAATCTTATTCACTAATTGTGGAAAATGTTAGGAAATGACATAGTTGTTGACCCAGGACATCTTCTCCGGCGGTAGCCACTCCCCTCCCCTCAAGGGGAGGGGCAGGGGTGGGGTCTGTAACTTTTTCCGCCGAGAAGAACAAACGATAAGAGATTCGTTGAGGATATTAGAGACCCCACCCCTGCCCCTCCCCTTGAAGGGAGGGGAGTGGCTACCGCCGGAGAAGATGTCCTGGGTCGACTGCTATATCATTACCTAAGTTTATTATTTTCAATGTTGTGATAACATCCCGAGGTAGTCGCCTGCGGCGAGAAATCTTACAAATCTAATCAAATCTATCAAAATATTTGTCTGATTTGTAAAGATTTGAAAGATTCCTGCCCCAAAGGGGCACTCCAGCCACCATTAGGAGCTTATTTACCTCCTTACTACTTACTACTTTACTACTTGCAAGTTAAGCTTGCGAAACTTGAATCCATATAAGGCAATGATTTTCCTACAGCTTTTCATCACCTTCTTCCAGATTGGCCTCTTTGGCTTCGGCGGCGGCTACGGGATGCTCTCTCTCATTCAGGGCGAGGTGGTGCACCATTGGCACTGGATGACCACCAGCGAGTTTACCGACATCGTGGCCATCAGCCAAATGACGCCCGGCCCCATCGGCATCAACTCGGCCACCTATTGCGGATATACTGCCATCCACAATGCCGGCATGGGCGAGGGCATGGCTGTCCTCGGCTCCTGTGTGGCCACCTTTGCGCTGGTGCTGCCGTCGCTCATCCTGATGATGCTCATCGCCAAGCTGTTCATCAAGCACATGAAGCACCCCGTGGTGCAGGCCGTCTTCGCCGGACTCCGCCCCGCTGTGGTGGGATTGCTGGCCGCTGCCACCCTGCTGCTCTGTACTGCCGAGAACTTCTCCACGCCGAAGGAGAACCCCTGGCAGTTCTGGATCAGCATCTTCCTCTTCGTGGCTACGTTCGTGGGAACAAAGGTATTCAAGGTGAACCCCATCCGGATGATTCTCATGGCAGGCTTTGCCGGACTGCTGCTCTTGTATTGACAAACACGCGCTCCCCCACCCCATGTCTGCCGGACAAGAAAAGATTCACTTTCGTTAAAAAACACGCTTTTTCCTTTGCGTTTTGCTCACTTCTTAGTACCTTTGCAGCCAAAATGAAACAAAGCACACTATAGAATGAATAAAATTGTCAGAAAAGAACAATTCTCAGAGAAGGTCTTTCTCTTCGAGATTGAGGCTCCGCTGATTGCCAAGAGCCGCAAGGCCGGTAACTTCGTCATTGTGCGTGTCGACCAGAAGGGCGAGCGCATGCCACTCACCATCGCCGCTGCCGACGTGGACAAAGGCACCATCACGCTGGTGGTGCAGATGGTGGGTCTCTCCAGTAAGAAACTATGCTCGCTCAACGAAGGCGACTACATAGCCGACGTGGTAGGCCCGCTGGGCAATCCCACCCGCATCGAGAAGTTCGGAACGGTGGTATGCGCCGGTGGCGGACTGGGCGTGGCCCCCATGCTGCCCATCATCCAGGCCCTGAAGAAGGCTGGCAACCGTGTGCTCTCGGTGATGGCCGGCAGGAGCAAAGACCTCATCATATTAGAAGACAAGGTGCGCGAGAGCTCCGACGAGGTCATCATCATGACCGACGACGGCAGCTACGGCGAGAAAGGCGTGGTGACCGTAGGAATAGAGAAGTTCATCGAGCAGGAGCACGTGGACAAGGTGTTTGCCATCGGCCCTCCCATCATGATGAAATTCTCAAACCTCACCGCCCAGAAACACGGCATCCCCTGCGAGGTGAGCCTGAACACCATCATGGTCGACGGAACGGGCATGTGCGGCGCCTGCCGACTCACCATCGGCGGCAAGACGAAATTCGTATGCATCGACGGCCCGGAGTTCGACGGCGCCCTCGTCGACTGGGATGAAATGTTCAAGCGCATGGGCACCTTCAAGCGCGCCGAACAGGAGGAGATGGAGCACTACGAGGAGCACCTGACCAAAGAAGCCGCCCCTTCGCCCTCCGAGAAGCGCACCATAGCCCCTTCCCTTGCAAGCAAGCCTGCAGAAGCCCCCTCGGAGGCAGAAGAGGACAGTTGGCGCAAGGAGCTTCGTGCTTCGATGAAGCCCAAGGAGCGGCTGGCCATCGAGCGTGTCGTCATGCCCGAGCTAGACCCCGTCTACCGTGCCACCACCCGCACCGAGGAGGTAAACATCGGCCTGACGAAAGAGATGGCCATGCAGGAGGCCAAGCGCTGTCTGGACTGTGGAAAGCCCAGCTGCGTGGAGGGCTGTCCGGTGAACATCGACATCCCCGGCTTCGTGAAGAACATTGAGCGGGGCGACATCCTCGCCGCCGCCCGCGTGCTGAAAAAGACATCCGCCCTGCCCGCCGTCTGTGGCCGCGTTTGTCCGCAGGAGAAGCAGTGCGAGAGCAAGTGCATACACCTGAAGATGAACTCCAAGCCCGTGGCCATCGGCTATCTGGAGCGCTTCGCCGCCGACTACGAGCGCGAGAGCGGCAACATCTCCCTGCCCGACATCGCCCCGTCGAACGGCATCAAGATTGCCGTCGTGGGCAGCGGTCCCGCCGGACTGAGCTTCGCCGGCGACATGGTGAAGATGGGCTACGACGTCTACGTCTTCGAAGCCCTGCACGAGATAGGCGGCGTGCTGAAATATGGCATCCCCGAGTTCCGTCTGCCAAACAAAATCGTCGACGTGGAGATAGAGAACCTGGCCAAGATGGGCGTTCACTTCCAGACAGACGTCATCGTGGGCAAGACCATCAGCGTGGAGCAGCTGGAAGCAGCCGGCTTCAAGGGCATCTTCGTAGGCAGCGGTGCCGGACTGCCCAACTTCATGAACATCCCCGGCGAGAACTCCATCAACATCATGTCGAGCAACGAATACCTGACGCGTGTCAACCTGATGGACGCTGCCAACCCCGCCACCGACACACCCATCAACCTGGGCAAGAACGTGCTCGTGGTTGGCGGCGGCAACACGGCCATGGACTCATGCCGCACGGCCAAGCGACTGGGTGGCAACGTCACGCTGGTCTATCGCCGCTCCGAGCAGGAGATGCCTGCACGTCTGGAGGAGGTGAAGCATGCCAAGGAGGAGGGCATCAACTTCCTCACGCTGCACAACCCCATCGAGTACAAGGCCGACGAGAACGGTGCCGTCTGCCAAGCCGTGCTCCAGGTGATGGAACTGGGCGAGCCCGACGCCAGCGGACGCCGTTCGCCTGTCCCCGTGGAAGGGCAGACCGTGACGCTCGACGTCGACCAGGTCATCGTGGCCGTAGGCGTCAGCCCCAACCCGCTGGTGCCGAAGAGCATACAGGGCCTCGAGCTGGGCCGCAAGAACACCATCGTGGTGAACGAGGGCATGCAGTCGGCACGACCCGAAATCTTCGCAGGCGGCGACATCGTTCGTGGCGGCGCCACCGTGATTCTGGCCATGGGCGACGGCCGCCGTGCCGCCGAGCACATGGACAAGCACCTGAGGAATGAAGAATGAGAAATAAGGAATGAAGGGCTTGGTCGTAAAAAACACAGGCAGCTGGTACATCGTCCGCACAGACGATGACCAGCTGATTCCTTGTAAGGTGAAAGGCAACTTCCGCCTGAAGGGCATACGCACCACGAACCCCGTGGCCGTAGGCGACAGGGTGACCATCACCACCCCGGCCGCAGAAGGCCGCGACGGATGCTTCATCACCGACATCGGGGACCGCCGCAACTACATCATCCGCAAGAGCATCAACCTGTCGAAGCAGAGCCATATACTGGCTGCCAACGTCGACCAGGCGCTGCTCATCGTCACCGTGGCCAACCCGCAGACCTCCACCACCTTCATCGACCGCTTCCTGGCCTCGGCCGAGGCATACAGGGTGCCCGTCATCCTCCTGTTCAACAAGACCGACCTGCTCAGCGACGATGAGCAGCACTACCAGCAGATGATGCTGCAGCTCTACGAGACCATCGGCTACCAGTGCCTGCAGATCTCGGCCACCACCGGCTTGGGCATCGACCGGCTGCGCCCCCTGCTCGAGGGAAAGATCACCTTGCTGAGCGGCAACAGCGGCGTGGGCAAGTCGACGCTCATCAACACCTTGGTGCCCGGCGCAAACCTGCGCACCGCCGAGCTGAGCGAAGCCCACAACACCGGACAGCACACCACCACCTTCAGCGAGATGATTCCCCTCCACCACTCCTCATCGCTCATCTCTTCCCCCTCCTACCTCATCGACACGCCGGGCATCAAGGGCTTCGGCACCTTCGACATGGAGCCAGAAGAAATTAGCGGCTACTTCAAAGAGATATTCCGCTTCTCCAAGGACTGCCGCTTCAGCAACTGCACCCACACCCACGAGCCGGGCTGCGCCGTGCTCCAAGCCTTGGACAGCCACTACATTGCCCAAAGCCGCTACCAGAGCTACCTCTCCATGCTCCACGACAAGGACGAGGCCAAATACCGCGAAGCTTACTAGCTACATTATTATATATGAACCAGAAACGGATTAACGAGGTGCTGCTGCGCAACGTGGCACAACTCTCGAAATTAGACGGTAAGGAAGAAGCGATGATGCCCGCAGGGTCGGCACCATTGCCCAGCGTGGAGGAAGTGCGCCACATCATCAGCCTGGCGAAGAGCATCATCTTCACCGACTATTTCTATAAGCGGCAGCCAGAGGAACTGATTCGCCAGCACTACATCGGCGTGAACATGGAGGAGTTCTACACCGTGCTGCGCCGGCAGATAGCACGCGGACTGCAGTTCTGCGAAGACTGCACCGAGGAGGACGTGCTGCCGAATGCCGAGGAAATGGCCCTGCGCTTCATCGACCAGCTGCCCGAAGTGAAGCGGCTGCTCTACACCGACGTGGAGGCAATGTTCCAGAACGACCCGGCGGCGACGAACTACGGCGAAGTCATCTACTGCTACCCCGTGGTGAACACGATGACCCACTACCGCCTGGCACATGTGCTCCACCAGATGCAGGTACCCGTCATTCCGCGCATCATCACCGAGCAGGCCCACTCCAAGACGGGCATCGACATTCACCCCGGAGCCACCATCGGCGAGTATTTCGCCATAGACCACGGCACAGGTGTCGTCATCGGCGAGACCACCATCATCGGAAACCACGTCACCCTCTACCAAGGCGTCACCCTAGGTGCCAAAAGCTTCAAGTACGACGCCGACGGCAACATGCTCAACATTCCACGCCACCCCATCATCGAGGACAACGTTACCGTCTACTCTAATGCTTCTATCCTGGGGCGCATCACCATCGGCCACGACTCAGTCATCGGCGGCAACATCTGGCTCACACACGACGTACCGCCTTACTCCCGTATTCTGCAGAGCAAGGCAGTAGACGTATCGTTCCAAGACGGCCTGGGAATTTAGTTTAGTGTTACGGGTTAGGCACTAAGGGCGTTTTGGGCTTAATCGTGCCATTCTTTCTTTCCGTCGACAATATTCAAGCCGTGGCGTGGCTGCGGCAGGAGTTTGCCGTCCAGTGAATAGATGGCGGAGGGTTGAGTCTCTGATGTCGCGCCGGGAGTATGGACGGAGGATGCCTCGCCGAAGAGCAGAGCCACCTCGTCGGCACTGAGTGCATAGTTGTAGATGCGCACATCGTCGACATAGCCTGAGAGATAGGGGTCGCTGCTGGAGCGGCTGCGTCCCAGATAATTCACCACGGGGTGCACGTCGGCTGGGCTGATGGTGATGGCATCGGTTTCTGCCACTTTCTCGCCGTCGATGTAGATGGCGCTATGGCCGGGCTTCATGGTCACCGCCACATGCTTCCAGCGCAGCAGGGAGAGGCGGCTGGGGCAGTCGAGCACCTGCTCGTCGCCGCCGTTTCTGATGGCCAGGCGCATGCGCGACGAGGAATTATAGGGAGTGAGGAACAGGTAGTGGCTGGTGTCGCTGCCGAAGTCGAAGAGACGCTGCCACGCCTTTGAGCTGAGGGGATTGAACCACAGGCTGACGGTCAGCTCATCGCCCTGCACGAGGCTGGTGGGCAGCTGCAGATATTGGTTCTTGCGGAAATAGAGGGCATCGCTGCCCACGGCAGCATCGTCAAAGTACTCTACCTCGAAGAGAGCAGGCTCTGGATGACGCTGATTGCCGGAGACATCCTCCACGCTGCCGTCCATGGGCCAATGGGCCACCAAGGCAGGCTCTGCGACCATGCTTACAGAAACGCTCTCCGAGGGGATGCTCTGGTTCTGAGCCAGGTCGATGGCCTTCACCTTGTAGAGATAGTCATGGCCGGGCAACGCAGTATTGTCGATGAATGGCGAAGAGACATGGCGGGCGATGGTGTTGCCGTCTCTTATCACCATGTAGCCGCCGAGGTCGTCCTCCGTGCCCGTATTCCAAGTGAGCCTAACAGCGGCTGGCAGTGCCTCGGCTATCAGGTTCGTGGGCTGAGCGGGAGCCTCTGTGTCGTAGGCTACGTCTGTGGGCAGCAGGCGCCACAGCTGGCAGGCATGGAGGGTGGAGTCGGCCTGCAGCGTGCGCTGGAGGACGTTGATGCCGCTGGAGGTCTTGTTGGATTGTGCCGACAGGTAGAGGGCGCTCTCTCGGTTGCGCACGTAGTAGTAGCCGTCACCGGCATATTGCAGGTACCACTGCTGGTTGCTCGTCGCATTTTCGCTGGGCGTATAGGCAATGACGTTGGCATTGTTCAGGCACGAGTAGTTTTCCACGTCCATGCAGATGCGGCCGTTGCTGGCGCAGCGGAAGTCGTAGAAGCTGTAATCGCCACCGATGCGGGAGGTTATGGGGCTGACATTCCACTGCTGGGCTTTCGCCCCTGTATAGCGGGTGGTGACGATATTGCTGCCCGACACGGCGACGGCATTGCCGTTGCCCTTGTTGACAAGCTTGTAGACACCGGCAGTAACAGCCATGGGCGGCACGTCCTCTCCCCACTCAATGTCGATGACGCGCTCAGCATTGGTCTGCCCGTTCTGGTAGCTCCCCACCCTGCCGCCGGGAATCTCCATCGTGAACTGGCGCAGGGGGCCGTGGCCGTCGAAGTAGACATCACGGTCGAGCGAGACGAACTGGTAGGTGGTGGTGGCCGCCTGCCGTTCGGAGGAGCCGATGAAGGCCTTGGCGCGCCCGTCGTCATGCCGCCAGACGCTAGCCGCTGTCCAGTTGGTGCGGTGCTCGCCGTAGGCCAGCCGCTCGCCGTGGCGGCTGATGTCGCAGAACTCGCCGCGTGCACGGCTGTCGAAGCCCCACCAGATGCCGACGGTGCCGCCGTATTCGAGGAGAATCATGGCCTCGCCCACGTTGTGCATCTCGTCGGCATAGCCCACCTTGCCGTCTCTGGCCACAGTCTCGTAGAACTTGGCAAAGTTGGCAAACGAGCCTGCCAGCTGGTGGGTGTTGCCCCAGTCGAAATACTGCTTGGAGGCATTATACCACTCGAGGGCCTTGTCGTCGTTGAGGGTGTTGCCTCCTGCCAGAAGCACGCTGTCCATGTGCGGGTAAGTGCCTCCGCGCAGCAGCTTCGCAATCTGTGTCTGCTTGGCGGTGGTGGCCCCCTCCTCCACAGTCCAGTAGTCGGGTTCGTTGAAGATGCTCACGCCCAGCACGGGATGCTTTGTGTTTTCCTGCATCCAGTGGACATGGCTGTTGATATTGGCTGCCCAATGGCTGACATTGCAGCTTCTGTTCACCACATAGTACTCGTCGGTGCCGCCTTCCTGGTCGGCAGTGAGAATGACCGGCAGGGTGTCGCTGACCAGGTTTAGCCAGCGGTTGCGCTGCTTCATCCTGTTCACCTCGGAGTTGTCGAGTACCGAGTCGTTGATGAGCGCCTTGTTTGTGCGGAAGCAGGAGCGCCCGATGCCGACGTTCTCCTTGCCCATGTGGTTCATGCCCTTGCGCATGTTCTGCTCGCTGATCCACGCCTGGTCCAGTCCCCAAGTAGGATTAAAGCGTCGGCCCTCCTGCTGGCTCAGGTCGAAGGCAATAGTGACGTCTTGCGCCTTGACCGGGCTGAATGATAAACAGGAAATAAGTAATAATAAACCTATCTGTGTTCTTGTCTTCATAATGAACTGCGGTATTTTTGTAATACTATAATTATTGTTTGACTTTTCGCCCTTGTCTGATGTATATGCCCTTCTGCGTAGGCTTGCCCTCCAGCCTGCGCCCTTGCAGGTCGAAGAATCCCTTGTCGTAGTCAGTCCTTTTGTTGTTGTTCAGACTTACAGCGTCATTGATGCCGTCGGCAATCTCCTCGTCGGTGATGCCCTCGATGGGCATGGTCATGCCATCCCAGGATTCAACCACGGGTATGGGCTGGCTTTGCTTGTCGTTCAGCGGTCGCATAATAGCCGTGAAGTTACCTATACGCGGACGGTTGTCGCTGTCGGCCAGCTTGACCCACCGGCCTTTGTCCAGGTAATAATAGCCCACAGGTACGCGGGCTGCTGACCTGAAGAATCCACGCAGATTGCCAGGGCCGTCGGCAGCCTTGTCCACAGCCTCACCATATTCAGGCAGCAGAATCTCACCACCCAGTGAACGATAGATGAACGGCACTCCAGGTTCGGTCTCAGTGATGGGTTCCAGGCATAGCGTCTTGTAGTCGCTGGTGATGGCAGCAATCTTCAGATAGACCAGCTTATCATGCTGAGCCACGGCATAGGGCAGACAGGCTACGCCCCACTCTTCAATGCTTTCCGGCTTGTAGAGCGGGTGGAAGCGCAGGCGGAAGTTAGTGGCCATCCATGAGCCTTCGCGGTGGTCGCCCTTGCTGCCACTGTTGCCCACCTCTCGCCAGGCCAGGTCTTGTGCGCCCTGTTTCGAGCCTTGGAAGCCGATGGTGACACTGCCGCCCTCTGCCACATAGACGGGCAGAGAGGTGAGCGTCTGCCAGCGGTCGGAAGCACTCACGGTGGGTAAGTCCCAATAGTTGGCAGTGAGCGAGGGAGAAACTGCGTTTTCCTTGCCGTCGGTAGTGATGTAGGCATGCTGGTCGCTGAGGCAGTTGTGCCAGGTGGCGGCGTCACACTCTACGGCATAGAGGCCGTGGGTGAGGCCTGTCAGCTCCTGCTGCACGGCCATCGTCTCGTTCTCATTGCCTTCGGAAGGAATCTTCCAGAGCGCCTGGTAGCTGGCCTGCCCGCTGATGCCCTGCTCACCGCCTTTATAAGTGCCCGCCTTCGTCGTCCAGCCATTGACACTGGCAAAGGTGGGATTCTGCACCTTGTCGGAGAGCACGTCCATAGGCATGTATTCCTCCATCGCCTCCCGCAGCTCATTATATGATGCTATCACCCATTGTGAGGATTTCCATCCAGAATGATTGCTTGAACCAGGAAGCACCGTTAACGTGGATTCCAGCCTGTTACAGATGTCCTCCAGGCGTTCATAGCCAGGGAACTGATAGGTTAAGGCACGGAGTGCACGGGGATAGAGGCTCTCCAGACGGCCTGCAATCTTTTCTGCCTCAATGGCATCGGCCAAGACTTGCCTGACATAGGCATAGTCCCGCCGCTTGTCATCATTGACGGTGGCCAGCTGCGTGTTCAGTGAATATGCAAACAGGGGGGCATAGTCCATGAAGGCTTGCACTTGCCGGCGCAGCAGCGCGGCACCGTCGGCGTATGCCTCATCCTGTGTCCTGAAAAGCCGACAGAGCTGTATGTTGTCGAACTGTGCCTTATTGGCCAGGCTGCTCAGGGTAAGAAAAGCCTTTTCGAAGCGACCAGTATGGAAAGTGGTGAAAATGGTCTGCCAATAGTTGCCGCTAGCAGTCAAGCGAGCCACAGTGCTGTCTACCGACTCGCCATCGACAGTCAGTGCCAGACGGCTGGTGATGTTGGGATTGTTGGCCACATCAGCCGTGAAGTAGTAGGGTGTTTCAGGAGTCATCTCCAGCACCTGCGAGCGGAGGGCTTCGACAGTCTTCAGCGAGCCACTGCCGTAGCACTGCAGGTAAGTACCGTTGGAGCTGCCACCCGTGGGCACCACCTGGAACCAAGGCTGTCCGCCAGTGGTGAAAGCATCCTGCTGACCGTTGAGCCAGCTGTCAAGTCCCATGTCGAAGTTGCCGTTCACCAGCATGTTGCCGCCCAAATACCAGGTTTCACCGTCAAGGTCTACGGGGTCGCCAGCCTGCACGTTGCTGCTGGCGGCCATCACGGCCTTCGTCTGGCGCAGCTTGCCGTTGGCGTCCTTCTCGCTGATGCGGAACTCCCAGCCCTGACGGGCATCGAAGCCGCTAAGGGTATGCTGGCCCTCGTACTCTATGCCGGTGACGTCGCGCACCACCTCCCATTGTTGTCCGCTTCCCTGGCGGCACTCCACGTGGATGTACTCGTTCATCTCATGGTTGTATTCATACCATATCAGGTCGGCCTTCCCGCTCTCAGGGTCATAGTACACCTGCAGGTCCTTGGGGTCTTGCTGCTTCGGAGCCTTGGGCACATAGTCGTACTTGCCGTTATAAGCCAGTCCTCCGTCCAGCTGCGCGTACATCTCGCCGGCAGGGGTCAGCTTGCCGCTCTTGTAGAGCTTCGACGGGTCGCGCTCGCCGTTCCAGTAGAAGTAGCGCTCCACGTAATCCATGCCGTTCAGGTTGTTGCAGATGCGCTGAAGGGCGTTCTTCACCTGATTCTCAGTAACGCCGTTGGCAAAGGCACCATCCCTGTTCCACGAGGCTCCCCAGCACCACTCGGAAATCCAGATAGGCCGGTGGACGGCGTTCACCCAGTTCTTCAGGTTACCAAAGTTGTTCTCCGGCCAATAGCAATGCATGTCGAGGATATCGCAGCGCCAGCCTCGTGCGTCGATGCTGTCAAGAAAGGTTTTCAGGAAGCCCGTACCGTTCCAGTAGTCGCTGCCGTCCCACGATGACGGGGTGCACAGACGCATGCCAGTACGCATCAGTCCCTCCCAGTTATTGAGGATGCTGTTCAGGTCTTCGGGATGGTCATCACTGTTGTTGCGCGGCTCATTGCTGGTTTTCAGATGGGGCGTCCAGGTGACGCTGCCGCAGGCCGACAGAGAGGGATAGCCCGTATAAATCTGGTGGCAGACGCTCTCCACATCGGGACTCATATTCTGGCCGGTGCCCCAAGTGTAGGTACTTGTCACGTTCAGTGCCGAGCAGGCACCATTGTCTCCAGAGGCGGCAGCCAGCTGCGGCTTGCCAGCGTCATACCACTTGAAGACACGATAGCTGGAGATGCTACGGTCGAGGATGCCGGGCAGAGTGGCCATCTCCAAGTCCTGGTCGGCGGCGATGAAGCAGCGGCTATAGCCACGGCCCTCAGCACGCAGCGAGAAAGTCACCATATAGCCACGCTTCAGCTTGAACGAGCGAATGCGGTTGTTCAGTTTCTCATCGCTGAGCGTGTTCATAAAACCGCCTGTGTTTTCCAAGCCGAAGTCATTGCATGCTTCGCCGTCAAAATTTTGCTCGGAATAGACGGTGAGCGGACGGATGTCCTTGGCGTAGGGCATGATGATGCTGCCCCGGTTGTAAAGCTTCAGCTGGCAGTTGGTGCCGTCCACAGCTTTCTCACCGTCTATCTGCACATGGCTGGCCAGCAGGCGCTTGGCCTTTGAGGGTTTAACGCCCTGCAGGATGAGCACGGCATGGTCGGTATTCTTGATATCGACAATACCTTCGTCGCCAAAGGGTGTGTCCGATGTCACAATATAGTCCACGTCAGTGGTCAGGGTCACGGTGGCAGTTACTTGCTCCACAGTTTCCTTCTCGTTGGCGGCCTCCAGCTGTAAGCCGGCCAGCAGCAACAGGGCTGTCAGTAGGGTTTTCTTCATGAATTTCATTGTATTTCCAGTTTTTAGTTGACAGTTTGAAAGTATTCTGTTTGCAAAAGTATAAAAAAAAACTCATAAAACACAATTATTTGACGCTTTTTTGCTACCTTTGCACACAAAATCTATTAAGACAACCAAAAAACGTATGAAAAAACTACTACAAACGCTATTAATCTGCTGTTTGGTGTCGCTGGCCGCCCATGCCGAAGGCTGGGATCAGACGAAATATCAGCAGATAGAACAAAGCATTCAAGCCCCACAGACGAGTGGCAAGGATTACGACATCACCAAGTTCGGTGCCAAGTCTGGTGCATCAGCCGCCCAAAACCAAAGAGCCATTCAGAAAGCCATCGACCGCTGCTCGAAGAAGGGCGGTGGGCGTGTCATCGTGCCTGCCGGCCAGACATTCCTGACAGGAGCCATCAGTCTGAAGAGCCATGTCAACCTGCACATCGAGGAGGGAGCCGTGCTGCTGTTCGCCTTCGAGCCCGAACTTTATCCTATCGTAGAAACCTCATGGGAGGGGTTGGAGTGCTTCAATCTGTCACCCTGTGTCTACGCCAACCGGCAAACCGATATTGCCGTCACTGGCAAAGGCACCATCGATGGCAACGGAAGCATGGATACATGGTGGCCGTGGTGTGGTGCCGCCCGTTTCGGCTGGAAAGAGGGCCTGGTCAGCCAAAAGCTGGAAGCGCGCCCTCGACTGCTGAGAAACGGTGAAGACGGCATACCCATGTATGACGAACAAGGCAAAAGGACTCCCGAGCGCATCTTTGGACCGAAAGACGGCCTGCGTCCGCAGCTGGTCAGCTTCAACCATTGTGAGCGTATCCTTTTAGAAGATGTCACGCTGCTGAGATCGCCCTTCTGGGTCATCCATCCCCTCCACTCCACCGATATCACCGTGCGCAGGGTAAAGATGATCAACGACGGTCCCAATGGCGACGGATGCGACCCGGAATGCTGCGACCGTGTGCTCATAGAGGACTGTTTCTTCAATACCGGCGACGACTGCATAGCCATCAAGAGCGGCCGCAACCGCGACGGCCGGGAGCGCAACATGCCGTCGAAGAATATCATCATCCGACGCTGCGAGATGAAGAACGGCCACGGCGGCGTGGTCATCGGCAGCGAGATATCAGGCGGTTGCCAGAATGTATATGCCCACGACTGCAAGATGGACTCACCCCATCTGGACCGCGTGCTCCGCATCAAGACGAACAGCTGCCGGGGAGGCATCATTGAGAACATCAATATGCGCAACATTCAAGTGGGACAGTGCGGAGAGGCCGTCGTCAAAATCAACCTCGACTACGAGCACAATGAAATATGCTGCCGTGGCTTCAACCCCACCGTGAGAAACATTAACGTGGAAAACGTCAACTGCGGGAAGTCGAAATACGGCGTACTGGTCGTAGCACTCGACACTGTGTGCAATGTCTACGACGTGAACATCCGCAACTGCCGGTTCGACGGCGTGGCTCAAGGCAACAAGATTACCGGGCAGACGCGCAACATCCGCTACGACAACTATATGATGAATAGCTCGCTCTGCCTGACGGAGCTGCCCTACAAACATTATTCCGAGTGGATGACTTACTCCGAAATGAAACGCACGCCGAAGTCGTTCATGCTCGACTTCTCCACGAAGCCAAAGTGGAGCTATGTCATGGGCATCGAGCTGGAAGGTATGCTCGACACCTACCTGCGCTACGGAGGCGAGGACATACGCCGCTATTGCCAGGAGTACACCGATACGATGATTAACGAGAAGGGCGACATCCGAGGCTATAATATCCTTGACTACAACCTCGACAACATCCGCACCGGCCACTTCGTCACCCGCATGTACCAGCAGTGGCCCGAGCAGAAGAACCTGCTCGCCATGCAGACCATGATGCGCCAGCTGCAGGACCAGCCGCGCACCATCGCCGACAAGGTCTACTGGCACAAGGCCATATACGCCTATCAGGTGTGGCTCGACGGCATCTTTATGGGACTGCCCTTCCGCTGTCTTACTGCACCCGTCACGGAAAAAGCAGGATTGGGCAAACGTAAGCCCCTTGAAGCTGACATCAGAATCAAGAACATCTACGACGATGCCGTCAACCAGCTGAAGATTACATATAATCGAACGCTCGACCCCAAGACGGGACTGAACCGCCACGCCTACGACGAGACGCGCAACACCTTCTGGGCCGACAAGGAGACCGGTCTCTCGCAGCACTGCTGGGGCCGTGCCCAGGGATGGTACACCATGGCCCTCATCGAGGTGCTCGATGCCCTGCCTGAGAACTACGCCCGCCGTGCGGAGGTCATCGACCTGCTGGTGAAAGACTTCGACGCCATTCTGAAATGGCAGGACAAGCAGTCGGGCGTATGGTACCAGGTGATGGACTCGCCCGGCCGCGAGGGTAACTATCTGGAATCCACCTGCTCTGCCATGTTTACTTACGCCCTGCTGAAGGCTTACCGCAAGGGTTACGTAGGCACCAAATACCGCGAAGCTGGCATCCGTGCCTATAAGGGTATCATCAACAACTTTATTCGCGTGAACGAGGACAAGACCATTTCGCTGACCAACTGCTGCAGCGTGGCCGGCCTCGGCCCTGCCGCCACACCAGAGGTGGAGGCCGCCATGAAAAAGGTGAACCCCAAGGGCAGCGTGAAGGAGAACCGCCGCCGTGACGGCAGCTACGATTATTATCTCTCAGAGCCCATCCGCGACAACGATGCCAAGGGCCTCGGCCCGTTCATCTGGGCATCGCTCGAAATGGAGATGATGGGCTACGACACGCAGAACACAACGGCTGAGATCGACCGTCAGGCTGTCGTCACCCGCAACAACCCCATCGTTCGTGAGGCTTCTCACCTCTCATCACTCACCGTGGGCAACGGCCATTTTGCCACGACGGTCGACGTCACCGGCCTCCAGTCGTTCCCTTTTGAATACAGGGCAGGTGTGCCCTTGACAGCCATGTCTGACTGGGGATGGCATAAGTTCGAAAACACCGCCGGTCTGATGCCCGAGGATTCCTACAAGACGATAGACCTGGGGCACGGCCATCCTGAGGCTTACGCTGTGGAATACAAAGCTTCCAAAGGTGATGCCGCCCGCAATGTGGCTGCCACTGAATACTTCCGCGTAAATCCTCACCGTCTGAATCTCGGCGTTATCGGCCTCGACATAAAGACCCCTGATGGCTCCAAGGTCGAGCTGAAAACGCTCACCGACGTCCGTCAGGAGCTGAAACTCTACGACGGCGTTATCGAGTCGCAGTTTGCCGTCGATGGTTTTCCCGTCGACGTCACCACCGCCTGCCTGCAAGACCGCGATGCCGTCATCTACCGCATCAAGACCCCACTACTTAAAGAGGGCCGCGCTTCCGTCTCCATCCGTTTCCCTTATCCCACAGGTAAGCACGCCGACGATGCTGCTGACTGGACGAAACCTGAACGGCACACGTCGAGAATTCTCGACATGGATGTCCACTATGCCATCATTGAACACAAAATCGACCAACAGTCTTTGCTGGACGAGCAGGGATATCTTCTATACATTCGTTGGGAAGGTAATGCTGTCGTTGATTCATGCGGGACGCATCATTTCGAACTCACCAGTGGCAGCGATGTTCTTTGTTTCGAGGCGGAGTACCGTGCTCTTCCTGCGCAACACACTCTGAAAGCCGTTCCCGACATGCTCGTCTTCGACCAGCAACTGAAGGCCGTCATCCGTGCCTGGAACAGCTGGTGGCAGCAGGGGGCCATCGTCGACTTCTCACAATGTACCGACCCGCGTGCCCGTGAGCTGGAGCGCCGTGTAGTGCTCTCCCAATACCTCACCCAGGTGAACTGTGCCAACAGCTTGCCGCCACAAGAAACCGGGCTCACCTACAACTCCTGGTTCGGGCGTCCCCATTTGGAGATGGCCTGGTGGCACCTCGTAGACTTCGCCCTCTGGCACCGTCCAAAGACCGTAGCCACCATTCTCGACTGGTACAACACGGCAGCCTACCCCGAAGCCCGCAAGATTGCCCAACGCCAGGGCTTCAAGGGCGTACGCTGGATGAAGATGACCGACCCTTGGGCCGGCGAGGCTCCCTCAAACACAGGTAGCTTCCTCATCTGGCAGCAGCCACATTATATATATATGGCCGAGGAGATGTACCGTGCCAATCCCACCACTGAAACGCTGAAGAAGTACGCCGAGCAGGTGGAAGAGACCGCCGCCTTCATGGCCGACTTCGTCTCCTCAGCACCCGCCTCTGGCAGCCCCTCCGCCAGGAGGCAGTATTTCCTCCAGGGTGCCACCGCTATGCAGGAGTCCATGTCAAAGGATTTCAGCTATAACCACCCCTTCGAGCTGGCCTACTGGCAGTACGGCCTGAGCATGGCCAACCAGTGGCGCGAGCGTCGGGGCATGCCCCGCAACACCCACTGGGATGACATCGTCAACAACCTGTCGCCCCTCCCCATGACTACCGACGGCATCTATACCGCTGGCCTGCCCAAAGGCAAAACCGACAATCTGAAAACCTTCGACCCCTTCGACTCCCCCCGCACTACCTCGGGCAACAATTCCACCGTTGCCACTGAGACCTTCACTGAAAAATGCCGCAACGACCACCCCGCCGTCCTTGCCCCCTTCGCCATTCTCCCCTCCCGTTCCGTACGCTGCGATACCATCGCAGCAAAGAAGACCCTCGACTGGGTCATGCACAACTGGAACTGGCCCACCACCTGGGGCTGGGACTACGGCATGACAGCAATGGCCGCCGCCCGTCTCGGTCAGCCTGAGACAGCCCTCCAGGCCCTGCTTTTTGACACACAGAAGAACACCTACCTCATCAGCGGCCACAACTTCCAGACCTCCGACCGCCTACGCATCTATCTGCCCGGCAACGGCGCCCTGCTCACTGCCATCGCCATGATGTGCGCCGGCTGGGACGGCTGCGAAAATCCCCACAATCCCGGTTTCCCACAGGACGGCACATGGAACGTTCGTTGGGAAGGACTGCAGCGCATGCAATAGTTTTCTGATTTTCCCCAAGCGAGAGTTAGGAGTTTAGAAAAAGGAAATAGGAGCCAGAAATTACCCATCCCTCTGCGGTTAGGTGTGCGGCGTATTCGCCGCAGCCCCAATAAAAATCAGGAGTTAAGAGCGCTAACTAGAAAGACGCTCCTAACTCCTGACTTTTATCTCCGAACTCTCAGCTCCTACCTCTTAATAAGATCGATGGAACGGCGGAGGAAGGCATCAAGGGCGGCACCCTTCAGCATGCCGTTCTGCAGCAGGGCAAGGTCGATGAGCTGATGGACGATGTCGTTGTCCTTGGCGAAACCGGCAATGAGCTGTTGCTTCTTCTCCTTCTGCTCGTCGATGGCTTTCTGCGTGGCAGCCTTGTCATCTTTCTGCTCCTGGGTAATCTCTTCCGGCTTCTTTTTCTCGGTCTGCTGGTTCAGGGCGGCCAAGCGTGCCTGCTGTCCCTTCAGCTCTGCCTCTATGGGCTTCAGCGGTTCTGTCAGTGACTGTTTGGCATCGTCGAGGACACGCTTCAGCAACGGATGGTCGCTGTTAAGCACCAAGTTGAAGGAGTCGGGCATCTGTCCGTAGAAGTTCATCCCACTCTGGTAGCGGCTCATCTCCTTCATACGGCGCATCCATTCATTCTGCGTGATGACTACAGGGCGCTGCGTCTCGCCCAGGGCATTGACCTCGACCAGGAACTCGGTCTTGTCGAGCTTTGGCAGCTGCGAACGGAAGATGTCTGACAAATTGTCACGGTCGGCCTCTGCCAACTCTGTCTTGGAGGCATCGTCCTTCTGAATGAGGTGGTCGATGGTATCAGCATCCACGCGTGTGAAACGCGACTTCTCGAATTTCTGCTCCAGCGTCTGGATGCAGGGCACGTCGAGCTGTCCGTCGAAGAGCAGCACGGAGTAGCCCTTGTCCTGAGCGGCCTTGATATAGCTGTACTGGTCATCCTTGTCGGTGGCATAGAGGTAGACAAGGTCTCCGTCCTTGTTCTTCTGCGAAGCCTCGATGAGCTTGCGGTACTCGTCGAAGGTAAAATAGGCTCCCTCGGTGTCTTTGAAGAGTGAGAAGTCCTTGGCACGGTCGTAGAAGTTCTCCTCGGTCAATATGCCGTAGTTGATGAAGAGCTTCAGGTCGTCCCACTTCTGCTCGTAAGTCTTGCGGTCCTCGTTGAAGATGGCTTTCAGACGGTCGCTCACCTTCTTGGTGATATAGGTGGAGATCTTCTTCACCTCGCGGTCGCTCTGCAGGTAGCTGCGGCTCACGTTCAGCGGGATGTCGGGCGAGTCGATGACACCGTGCAGCAGCGTCAGGAATTCGGGCACGATGCCTTCTACCTGGTCGGTGACGAACACCTGGTTGCAATAGAGCTGTATGCGGTTCTTCTGCAGCTCCAGCGAATTCTTAATGCGGGGGAAGTAGAGGATGCCGGTGAGGTGGAAGGGATAGTCCACGTTCAGGTGAATCCAGAACAGCGGCTCGTCGTGCATGGGATAGAGGGTGCGGTAGAACGACTTGTAGTCCTCGTCCTTCAGCGTAGACGGTGTCTTCGTCCACAACGGCTCCACATTATTAATAATGTTGTCCTCGGCGGTGTCCACCATTTTCTTCTCGTCGCTCGACCACTCCTGCTTCTTGCCGAAGGCGATGGCCACGGGCAGGAACTTGCAGTATTTGTTCAGCAGGCCTTCCAGCTTGCTCTTGTCGAGGAACTCCTTGCTGTCGTCGTCGATGTAGAGGATAATGTCGGTACCTCGGTCAATGGCAGTCCCCGTTACGGCGGATATGTAATCCGACGCATCGTCAATCTCGTAGGCAGGGCTGCCGTCGCAGCTCCACTTCACGGTCTTAGCATCCTCACGATAGGAGCGAGTGACAATCTCCACCTTCTTCGACACCATGAACGAGCTGTAGAAACCCAGTCCGAAGTGGCCGATGATGCTGTTGGCCGTGTCCTTGTACTTCTCCAGGAAGTCGGTGACTCCAGAGAAGGCTATCTGGTTGATGTACTTGTCGATTTCCTCCTCGGTCATGCCGATGCCTCGGTCGCTGATGGTGATGGTGCCCTTGTCGGCATCCATGCTGATGCGCACGGTGAGGTCGCCCAGTTCGCCTTTGAAATCGCCCTTCTCTTGAAGAGTCTTCAACTTCTGCGTGGCGTCGATGGCATTCGACACCATCTCACGCAGGAAAATCTCATGATCGCTGTAGAGGAATTTCTTAATGACCGGGAATATGTTCTCAGTCGTTACGCCAATGTTACCTTTTTGCATAATTCTTACTTTTAATTATATGATTTCAACTTTTTACCTTATCCTTGCAAAAACCATGCCAAACTATGCAGGAAGAGCAGTGCGAAGGTCTGTTAGCCCATATTGGGCAGAGCACAACCTGACACGCATCCTAAACACTCCAAACCTCAACGAAGAATCCCCAACACCCGCACACGCAGTTACAATGGGCTTTCGTCCGTTGCAAGGGCTTCCAGCCCGCCCCAATCACTTCTCGCGCGCACACGCGTAATATAGGCGCTGGAGATGCCCGATGTTGCGGGGCTGTCGAATCACTTCTCGCGCGCACACGCGTAATATAGGCACGGAAAAAAGGCGCTACCCGAGCTACTTTAGAAGCCAGCATAATGAAAATCAGGCACTTGTCGGTAGCCACATAACTGTTTTTTTAGCTACTTTGGTGCTACAGCAGTAGCTACAGGCCGCATGCGTTTAAATTCTCTAGAGAATTCATCCAAAAGGTGCCTCCGTTTTTCCAAACGGCGGCAGTATTTTTCCAAACGGCGGCAGTATTCTCCAGCAAACTGACTCCGTGCACTTTGGCGTATGTAACATTTGTCATGTTACATACGGCAAAGTAGATAGAGAAACCGGTAGCTCAAGTTAAAATCAGTGTAGCCCCTTCGGTAGCGCCAAAAAGACACTTATAGCTACCGACAACCACCTGATAATCACCCTATTAATACGTTCGGTAGCACGAGTAGCACCTTTTTTCTCGCGCGCATTTATACGCGCACGCGCTAGAAACAAGAAAAGAACCCTTACGGAAAAGACTACTCAGTGAAGAGGATGTTCTCCCTGAACGAGCGGGCGATAAACCGCACGTCATCCTCAGAGACACAGGGCCCGGCCGGCAGACAAAGGCCGGTCTTGAAGATGGCCTCACTGACACCGTTCACATAGGCCGGCGCATCCTTGTAGACCGGCTGCTTATGCATGGGCTTCCATACGGGACGAGCCTCGATGCCGGCCTGGTCGAGGGCTACACGCATGGCCTCCACATTGTCATTAGGCTGGCAGTCGGTCGTGGCCGAGTCTGCCGTGTGGATTACACCGGCGGCTCCACCCACAGCCCCTGTTACTATCGTCTTATAGGCATTCTCCTGACCCTTCACACGGACGTTTTCGTCCATCGTCAGCGTGACGAGCCAGTAGTTAGAGTCATAATCACCATTGGCAGGCTGGCTGTGGACGGTCACTCCGGGAAGACCCGCCAGCAGCTCCTCATACATCGCCTGTACATGACGATGATGGGCAATATGGTCGTTGGCGACGGTCATCTGTCCGCGCCCTATGCCAGCGCAGATATTGCTCATGCGGTAGTTGTAGCCAATGGCCTCATGCTGATAGTAGGGATAGGACTCGCGGGCCTGCGTGGCGAGCCACATCACCTTCTGCCACATCTCCCTGTCAGGACAGATGAGGGCACCGCCGCCCGACGTGGTGATCATCTTGTTGCCGTTGAAGCTCAGCACGCCATAGTCGCCGAAGGTGCCCAGCACCTGCCCTTTGTAGCGCGAGCCGAAACCCTCGGCGGCATCCTCAATGACGGGGATGTCGTACTTGCGGGCAATCTCCATGATGCGGTCAATCTTGTAGGGCATGCCGTAGAGGGCAACGGGGATGATGGCCTTCGGCTTGCGGCCCGTCTTGGCGATACGGTCGCGGATGGCCTCCTCCAGCAAGTCGGGGTCTATGTTCCAAGTGTCAGGCTCGGAATCCACAAACACGGGTGTGGCTCCCAGATAGGTGACAGGATGACTGGAGGCGCAGAACGTAGAGCCTTGCACCATCACCTCGTCGCCGGGCTTCACGCCGCAGGCTATCAGCGCCAGATGCACGGCGGCAGTACCCGACGAAAGGGCCACCACCTGCTTCGAGGACAAGTCGCCGCCGCAGGCGTGACTGTCGGGGTCATCCTGGGTCACAAACAGACGCAAATCCTCCTCAAAGGCATTAACATTGGGTCCAAGGGGCACCACCCAGTTGGTGTCGAAGGCCTCCTTGATGTATTTCTGCTCCCATCCTGCCTCACTCATGTGAGCCAGACACAAATATATTCTACGCATATAGACAGTTATGTCGGAATTCGGCTGCAAAGGTACAACAATTTCAATAAAATAAAGGTCTTCTCCTCTTTTTTTTCTATTCTTTCTGTTACATTTCCATTATTTTTGTTAATTTTGCAGCGGAATACTAAACTATCCTGCCACTAGGCACGTCCATTCCTAAAAGAAAAAGAACAACAAGCAAACAGCATTTAAACATGAAGAAGAAAGTAATGACAGCGCTACTAGGCCTCTGCGTCCTATCGATGCATGCGCAGAAGCAGTGGACGCTGGATGACTGCATTGGCTATGCCATAGCCCACAACATCACCCTCCAGAAAGCACGACTGCAACAGCAGTCGGCACAGGAAGACGTGAAGGCCAGGAAGGGTGCGCTGCTGCCCACGCTGAGCGGCTCGTCGAACCAGAGCATAGGCTACCAGCCCTGGAAAGACAACGGCATAGCCACCGTGACTAACGGACAGGTGAATACCAAGGTGAACAAGACGTCCTACAACGGCAGCTACGGACTGAATGCACAGTGGACGGTGTGGAACGGCAACCGCAACCACAACAACGTACGCATATCGGAACTCACCGAGCAGCAGGCAGAGCTGAGCGTAGCCGAACAGGCCAACAGCATTGAGGAGCGCATCTGCCAGCTCTACGTTCAGTGTCTCTATCTGGCAGAAGCCATCAAGGTGAGCCAGGCCACGCTGGAAACAAGCCTGAAGAACGAGCAGCGTGGACAGGAAATGGTTGAGGTGGGCATGATGTCGAAGGCCGACCTGGCCCAGCTCTCGGCACAAAGGGCTAACGACGAATATAATATTGTGGAAGTGCAGAGCCAGCTGGCCAACTACAAGCTGCAGCTCCGCCAGTTGCTGGAGCTGACGGCTGCCGACGACTTCGACATCGCCACAGACGCTCCGCTACCCTGGGGTGCAGCCGGAAGCGGGCTTTCCACCGACGAGCAGGCGCTGGCCGACATTCCCTCGCTGGGCGAGACCTACGAAAATGCGCTGGCCTCACGCCCGGAGATAGAGAGCAAGAAGCTGAGCATAGAAAGTGCCAACGTCAACCTCAGCGTGGCAAAGGCCGGATGGCTGCCCACACTGAGCATGACGGGAGGCGTACAGACCAGCACCAACTCGCTCTCCAACAACAGCTGGGGCAACCAGATGAAGACCAACGTCAACATGTCGGGCGGACTGTCGCTCAGCATACCCATCTTCGACGGCAAGCAGACCAAGACCAGCGTGGCCAAGGCTCGCATACAGCAGCAGCAGGCACAGCTGGACCTGCAGGATCAGCAGAAGCAGCTCTACCAGACCATAGAGGGTTTCTGGATTGACGCCACCACCAACCAGCACAAGTTCCAGGCCGCCACTGAAAGCGTGGCCAGCCAGCAGGCCAGCTTCGACCTGCTGGAGGAGCAGTTCAACCTTGGACTGAAAAACATTGTAGAGCTGATGAACGGAAAGGACAAGCTGCTGCAGGCACAGCAGAGCCTGCTGCAGGCCAAATACATGACCTTGCTCAACATGCAGCTGCTGCGCTTCTATGGCGGTAGCATAGCCCCCTAAGTCGGGGTGTCGGGGGGCTGGGCAAGCCTTCCCCCTAAAAGAACAGAGAGAATAACAGAAATCATAAAAATAGTATTAACCATTTAACCGAGGGAAAGGACCCCGAGGGCGTTCAGACCCCCATTCCCCTAGCTTAGGGGACTTGAAAATATGAAAAAAACAATCATCATCGCCGCTATTCTTGTCGTCATAGCCGCAGCAGCCTGGTTCCTGCTTTCCGGCGGACAGAAGAAGCAGACCGTGGAGTTTGAGAAAGCCACCGTCGAGAAGACCACTATCCAGAACAGCATTACGGCCACCGGCACCATCGAGCCAGTGACCTCCGTCACCGTAGGCACACAGGTGAGCGGCATCGTCAGCCACCTCTATGTGGACTACAACTCCGTGGTGAAGAAAGGACAGGTCATTGCCGAGCTGGACAAGACCAACCTCACCAGCGAGCTGCGCACCGCTCAGGCAAACCTGAGCAGCGCCCAGAGCACCATGAACTATGAGCAGGCCAACTACAACCGCTACAAGACGCTCTATGAGAAGGGACTGGTCAGCGCCAACGACTTTGAATCGGCCAAGCTGTCGTATCTCAAGGCCAAGGAGCAGGTGGTCACCTCGGCACAGAGCGTGCAGCGGGCACAGACCAATCTGGGCTATGCCACCATCACCAGCCCCATCGACGGCGTGGTGCTTTCGAAGAGTGTGGAGGAAGGCCAGACGGTAGCCGCTTCGTTCAATACTCCCGAGCTGTTCACCATTGCCCAGGACCTGACCGACATGCGCGTCATAGCAGACATCGACGAGGCTGACATCGGCGGCGTGAAGGAAGGCCAGCGGGTGATGTTCACCGTCGATGCCTTCCCCGAAGACCGATTCGAAGGACAGGTGACACAGGTGCGCCAGCAGGCCACAACAGAGAGCAATGTCGTCACCTACGAAGTGGTCATCTCCGCCCCGAACAACGACCTGAAGCTGAAGCCCGGACTGACGGCCAACGTCACCATCTTTACGCTAGAGAAGCACGACGTGCTGGCTGTACAGTCGAAAGCCCTGCGCTTCATGCCCATCGATGCCATCCTGAACGAAGAACAGAAGATTGAGAACGTAGAGGCACCGATGAAGGTGTGGACGCTGGAGGGCAACACCTTCAAGGCACATGCCGTACAGACAGGCATCACCAACGGACTGCTCACCGAAATTCTCGGTGGCATAGAGGCAGGCACCGAGGTGCTGACGGGCTTTAATATCAGCGGAGGCAACGAGATGCCTCAGTTTGGCGAGCAGGCTCAGAACCCCTTCATGCCACGCCCCAGAGGAAACAACCGACAGCAGAACGGCAACAATCAACAACAACCAAGGAGATAAATGGAAAAGAAAGTTGTTATTGAGCTACAAAACGTGAAGCGCTACTTCCAGGTAGGCTCGGAAACGGTGAAAGCCTTGCGCGGCGTGTCGTTCAAGATCTACGAGGGCGAGTTCGTCACCATCCAGGGCACATCGGGCAGCGGCAAGTCCACCCTGCTCAACCAGCTGGGATGCCTCGACACCCCCACCAGTGGCGACTACTTCCTCGACGGCATCAACGTGCGCACCATGTCGAAGACGCAACGTGCTCACCTGCGCAACCGCAAGATAGGCTTCGTCTTCCAGAACTACAACCTGCTGGCGAAGACCACAGCCGTGGAGAATGTCGAGCTGCCACTGATGTACAACTCAGAGTACACCGCCTCCCAGCGCCGCGAGAAGGCCATCAAGGCCCTGCAGGCTGTAGGACTGGGCGACCGTCTGATGCACAAGAGCAACGAGATGTCGGGCGGACAGATGCAACGCGTGGCCATCGCCCGTGCACTGGTCAACGATCCTGCCGTACTGCTGGCCGACGAGGCCACCGGCAACCTCGACACCCGCACCTCCTTCGAGATGCTCGTCCTCTTCCAGGAGCTCTACCACCAGGGACATACCATCATCTTCGTGACCCACAACCCTGAGATTGCCGAATACGCCAGCCGCAACATCAACCTGCGCGACGGCAAGATACGTGAGGATACTATCAACACCAACATCAAGTCGGCAGCCGAGGCTCTGGCCGCACTGCCCATACCGAAGGACGACTAATAGTTATGAACATTCTCAACCTTTTCAAAGTAAGTCTCAAGGCCGTGGCCAGCAACAAGATGCGCAGCTTCCTCTCCATGCTGGGCATCATCATCGGCGTGGCCGCCGTCATCATCATGATGTCCATCGGCCAAGGCTCGAAGGAGAGCATCCGGGCAGAGCTGTCCACCATGGGCACCAACCTGCTTACCATACGCCCCGGTGCCGACATGCGCGGCGGCGTACGCCAGGACCCTTCAGCCATGCAGACGCTGAAGATGGCCGACTACGAACGCATTCTACGCGAGAAGAAGTACGTGACGAAAGTATCGCCCGAGGTCACCGCCAGCGGACAGGCCATCTATGGCAACAACAATACCAACGCCTCTATGTACGGCGAGTCCATCGACTATCTTGAGATTCGCCAGTGGACAATCGAGGAGGGCGAATGCTTCACCGAGGAGGATATCAAGAAGGCCGCCAAGGTATGCATCATCGGTGCCACCATCGTCAAGGAACTCTTCGGCACCACCGACCCCATCGGCAAGACCATCCGCTTCAAGAGCATCCCCATGCGCGTCATTGGCGTGCTGAAGTCGAAGGGCTATAACAACTGGGGTATGGATCAGGACAACGTGATAATATCCCCCTACACCACCGTGATGAAGCGTATTGCCGCCCAGACCTGGTTCTCGAGCATCGTCTGCTCGGCCGTGACCGAGGAGATGAGCGATGCCGCCATCGAGGAACTGACGCAGATGCTGCGCGACAACCACAAGCTGAAGAGCGAGGCTGCCGACGACTTCACCATCCGCTCGCAGGCAGAAATGATGGAGACCATGTCCACCACTATGGACACCGTGACGCTCATCCTCGTCGTAGCCGCCGCCTTCTCGCTGCTCGTGGCAGGCATCGGCATTATGAACATCATGCTGGTGAGCGTCACCGAGCGCACCAAGGAGATAGGCCTGCGCATGGCCGTAGGCGCTACGGGGCCGGTCATCTCCTTGCAGTTCCTCATCGAGTCGGTGCTGATAAGCCTTACGGGCGGACTGCTCGGCATTCTTGTGGGCTGCTCGGCCAGCGAATGGATAGTGCCGGCCTTCGGCATGCCTAGCAGCGTGCCGGCATGGAGCATCTATCTCTCGTTCTTGGTCTGCGTCTTCATAGGCATTCTCTTCGGCTATATCCCCGCTCAGAAAGCCGCCAACATGGATCCCATCGAGGCCATTCGACATGAGTAAAAGAACACAATAGTGCCCCCACTATGATAACAGTGAGGGCACTATTGTAACAGGGAAAGGCACTACCCTACTCCCTACCCTTTTAACGGGTTCCAGCCTTGAGCCTTAAGTTCGAATTCCTGATTATCGCGCGTGACGAGCAGGAGTCCGAACTTTTCTTCTGTGATGTGGCCAATGAGATGCACGTCCTCTATGTCGCGCACGCGATCGAGGTCACCAATAGGCACAGTGAACAGCAGTTCGTAGTCTTCGCCGCCGTTGAGGGCGCAAGTGGTGACGTTCATCTCCATCTCCTCGGCCATGACGGCTGTCTGATAGTCGATAGGCAACTCTTTTTCGTAGATACGGCAGCCTGTGCCCGACTGCTTGCAGATGTGCATGAGTTCACTGGAGAGTCCGTCGCTGATATCCATCATGGCGGTAGGACGGATGCCTGCCTGGCGCAGCTTCTCAATGATGTCGCCCCTGGCCTCGGCCTGCAGCTGGCGCTGGAGGAGGTATTCCTTGCCGGAGAAGTCGGGCATGCTGAGATCTGAAAGCTGAGATTTGATGTTAGATATCTGGGAGGAGTCGCCGGATTTCTGCGCTTCCGCCATTTTCTTCTGCAGTTCGCTGTACTGACTGTAGTAGACGCTTTTCTCGCGTTCAAGGAGCTGGAGGCCCATGTAGGCAGCACCCAAATCGCCTGAGACGCAGATAAGGTCGGTGTTGCGTGCGCCGTTGCGATAGACTATGTCTTCTTTGGCAGCCTCACCGATGCAAGTGATGCTAATGGCCAGGCCGGTATAGCTGCTGGTGGTGTCACCACCTACGATGTCGACATTCCACTTTTCGCAGGCCAAACGCAGCCCCTCGTAGAACTGCTCCACGTCCTCAACGGTGAAGCGCTTGCTCAGCGCCAGCGAGACGGTGAGCTGCCGGGGGGTACCGTTCATGGCGAAAATGTCGCTAATGTTCACCATAGCCGACTTATAACCCAGATGCTTCAGGCTAGTGTAGGTAAGATCGAAGTGAACGCCCTCCATAAGCATGTCGGTAGTGACAAGCACTTCCGTATCGGGATAGTGTAGCACGGCACAGTCGTCGCCAATGCCGCGTTTCGTCGATTCGTTCTTTGGAGTGATGTCTTTCGTGAGCCGGTCGATAAGACCGAACTCGCCCAGTTGTGCTATTTCCATAGGGGAAGTGATGATGATAAAGTGATAAGTGAATATTATTCTGATTGGGTGGCGAGGATGCTGTTGCGGGAGTTCTTGTGCACATAGCCTACAATGAACTCGCAGAATTTCTCCTCCTGTTGCTGTTGCATAAAAGCCACACGCACGGGGATGGCATAGAGGCTTTGACACACCTCCTCGCTCAGCCCTTCAGCACTGGCCAGCCGGGTGGCGTCCTTTTCTGTGGTGAGGATGAACTTAGGTGAGGGCAGCTGTGCAAAAGCATCGTTGATGCGCTCAATGTCCTTTGCACGGAAACGATGATGGTCGGCGAAGGTGAGCGGTGTGAGATGGGGAATGAGCGGCGATAGATCTTCCTTCAACTGACGGGGCGAGGCAATGCCTGTGAGCAATAGCACATGGTGGTCAGGGAAGGACAGAAGGGAAGCTGGCGAAGCAGACGGGATTGCCAGTTTCTCCCTCTTGCCGAACACGGCATAAGGCTGGTCGTAGTCGATGGTGGTGAAATAGAGATGCTGGTAGGGGTAGAGGCTCATGGCTTTGGTAATGACGCGGAATTCCATGGGCTTCAGCTCTTTAGGGCATTTGGTCACAATGACGATGTCTGCACGGTTCTTTCCGCTTAACGGCTCGCGCAGGCGACCTGCGGGCAGCAGTTTATCGTAAATAATGAGACGGTGGTAGTCGACAAGCAGAATGTTGACTCCCGGCTTGACATAACGATGCTGGAAAGCATCGTCAAGCAAAATAACATCCAGCTGCTTATCGTTGTCGGTAAGCTGCCGGATGCCGTGTACGCGCTTCTTATCTACGGCCACGCTGATGTCGGGAAACTTCTGTTTCATCTGCATGGGCTCATCGCCAATATCCTGCACCGTGGTCTGTCCGTCGGCCAGCAGGAAGCCTTTGCTTTTGCGTTTGTAGCCTCGGCTGAGCACAGCCACACGGAAGGATTTCTGCAGCAGACGGACGAGATACTCCACATGGGGTGTCTTCCCTGTTCCTCCCACTGTGATATTGCCCACACCAATGACAGGCACGTTGAAGGCATGACTTTTCAGCAGTCCGACGTCGAAACAAAAATTTCGCAGACCCACCGCGCCGCCGTAGAGCCAGCTCAGCGGCAGCAGTGAATCGCGGACTTTAATGAAATCGCCTTCCATTTTGTTAAATCAGGATGTCGTTACATCGAAATATCGAAATATCGAAATATCGAAATGCCGAAATGTCGAAATGTCGAAATCTCGAAACCTCGAAAAAAACTACTGAATCTTCACCGTGTAAGGCAGGCGTGCCTGCAGACAGCTACGTTGCTGGTCAAGGCGCAGCTGCATGATGGGCTCATAGAACTCACCCAGCAGCTGGCGCAGCTGACCATTTAAATAGCTCTTCTGCTGTTGCTCGCTGACGAGCTCCTCCAGCCAGTCTTTCTTGGCAGGATAGCTGACAGGATGGTATTCGTCCAGATGAGCCAGCTCGGCAGCCTTAGCCACAGCATCGTTGAGCGATCCAAGCTGGTCGACGAGGTTGATGCCAATGGCGTCGGTAGCCAGCCACACGCGGCCCTGGGCTATCTCGTTCACCTGTTCTTTCGTCATGCCGCGCCCCTGAGCCACAAGACTGATGAAATTGTCATAGCCCCTGTCGGTATAGCTCTGCAAGTATTGCATCTCCTTGCTGTTGTCCGGACCAAAGACGAGATTGGTCTCATAGTCGGTATAGGCGTTGGTGGAGGCTCCATCCCATGTTACTCCGAGCTTATCGGTCACCAGTGCGCTGAAGTTGGGCACAAGCCCGAAGATGCCGATACTGCCCGTCACGGTGCTCGGCTCGGCAATAATGTAGTTGGCACCGCAGCTAATCATATAGCCGCCCGAGGCTGCCAGTCCGCCCATGGACACTACGACAGGCTTCTTCAGCTTCAGCTGCTGGAGGGCATGCCAAATCTGTTCCGAGGCGACGGCACTGCCGCCGGGCGAGTTCACGCGCAGCACCAGCGCTTTCACAGCATCGTCCTTGGCCAGCAACTGCAGGTCGTCTACCACTTTGTTGCCCAGGATGGTGCTACCACCATAGAAGTTGCTCATCACCTCGTCCACAATCTCGCCGTAGGCATAGTACACGGCCACCTGACCGCCACGCTTTTTCTCTTTCTTCTCGGGCTTCAGGTTAAGCATGTCTTCCAAGAACAGCTTGTTGACGGATTCATCGTCGTTGAGCCCCATCTTGCGACACACTACCCGCTTCATCTCATCGGGATAGATAGCGCGGTCGATGAGTCCAGACGTCTTGTAGTTGTCAACACAAGCAAAAAGCATGATACTGTCGCTGGCCAGCTCATCCAGCTGCTGAGCGGTCACCTTACGGCTGTCGGCCATCTGCCGGGTCCATTGCTGCCAGATACCGTTCCAAAGTGCCTCACGCTGTTCGCGGTCAGCCTCGCTCATATCCTTACGGGTGACGCTCTCCACGGCACTCTTGTATTTGCCCACACGGGCGCACTGGTACTTGATGCCCAGCTTCTCATAGAGGCCTGTCAGGTAGTAACCCTTGCCGCCCAATCCCTTGAAGTCGATCATGCCCGTCTTATTGAGGAACAGGGAGTCGGCAGCCGAGAGCACATAGTAGGAGGCTTGCAACATCTGGTCGGCGTATGCATAGACCCACTTGCCACTCTTCTTGAAGTCGAGCAGGGCGTCACGAATCTGCTGGGCTGTAGCAGGAGCGTCGAAGGTGGTGACACCGCCCTCGATGTAGATGCCCTTGATATTCTCCTCGTCGCGTGCCTTGCGGATAGCCTCCAGAATATCATCCAGCCCCATCATCTCCATGTCGGCCGACGACAACAGGACATCCAGCGGGCCGGCACCTTCACAACGCTCGTCCACTGTTCCGTTCATTTTCAGCACAAAGACACTGTTTTCCTTGGCCTTAACCTTGACATCGCTGCCAGCCAGCATGCCTGCCACTGTGAGCGACAGGATGAGTATTCCAACAACGGTCAGCACAATGATGCCACAGATGGTGGCCATCATGTATTTAAAGAAATCTTTCATTGTAAAATAGTTTTATTGACTGTTATGAGCCGCAAAGTTAGTAAAAAGTTAGGAGTTAGGAGTTAGGAGTTGGGAGTTATTACCCGCTACTTAACATTTTTTATTGATTTGAGAGAAAAAAAACTCCGAACTTCTAACTCCGAACTCCTAACTCTTTTGTACCTTTGCACCACAAAAACAAATCAAAACAGATCAAAGACATGAGACAAAGATTAATTCTTGGCATGATGATGCTGTTGCTATGCTCGACGGCCATTGGAAAGAAACGGGTGCTGTTGCCCGAACAATGGCCCAACGGCGAGGTGATGGACGCATGGTTTAAGGACACGACGAAGGTGGATGTCAAGACGCTGGGCAAGCAATACGTGCTGACCAGCTACGGCGTGCGCCAAGGCACCACGGACATTCAGACGCGCCAGATTCAGGCCGTCATCGACCGCTGCGCCCAGGAAGGGGGCGGCGTTATCGTGGTTCCGAAAGGCACATTCTACAGCGGCAGCTTGTTCTTCCGCCAGGGCACTCATCTTTATATAGAAGAGGGCGGCGTGCTGAAAGGCAGCGACCGCGTGCATGACTTCGAGATTCGCGAGACGCGCATAGAGGGCCAGACCTGCAAGTATTTCGTGGCACTAGTCAACGCCGACGGCTTGGACGGCTTCACCATCAGCGGCAAGGGTACCATCGACGGCAACGGCCAGGACTATTGGGAGGAGTTTTGGATACGCCGCCAATGGAACCCGCAATGCACCAACAAGGACGCGCAGCGCCCACGACTGACCTATATCTCCAACAGCCATAATGTCACCATCCAGGACGTGCGTCTCATCAACTCTCCTTTCTGGACGAACCACATCTACCGCTGCGACCATGTGCGCTATCTCGACCTCTATATCTACTCCTCCACACAGGACATCAAGGGACCGTCGACCGACGCCATCGATATCGATGCTTGCCACGATGTGGTGGTGCGCGGCTGCTACATGAACGTGAACGACGATGCCGTAGTGCTGAAGGGCGGTAAGGGCACCTTTGCCGACAAGGCTCCCGAGAATGGCCCCAACTACAACATCCTGGTGGAGAACTGTCACTACGGCACTGTGCACGGCTGTATGACGCTCGGCTCGGAATCGCTGCACGACTGGAACGTCATCATGCGCAACTGTCATGCCGACGATACCCACAATGTGCTCTGGCTGAAGATGCGTCCCGACACGCCCCAACATTATGAATATGTACGCGTGGAGAATTTCACCGGCCGATGCCGTTCCTTCCTCCTCATTCGTCCCTGGACCCAATTCTACCAGAAGGAAGACCGGCCTGACATGCCGATAAGCGAGTGCAATGATATCCGTTTCAACAATATCCGCATGGACTGCGGTACCTTCTTCGATGTGCGCGGCAGCGAGAAATACAAGCTGCGCAATTTCACCTTCAACGACGTGGACGTGGTAGACCATGCCAAAGTGAAGGCATTTACCGAACAGCCCATCGAGAACCTGCAGCTGAATAAGGTTGTTGTTAATGGAGAGGTGAGAAGTGAAGAGTGAAAGCGAAGAGAGAAACTGAAAATAGAGAGAAACTGAAAGTGAGAGGTGATTGCCTCTCACTTCTTTTGTGCCGCGAGCGGGACTCGAACCCGCACAACCCTTCCGGGTCAAGGGATTTTAAGTCCCTCGTGTCTACCATTCCACCATCGCGGCAGCCTTCACTTCGCAAAATGCGGTGCAAAGGTACTAAAAGTTGATGACTGGTGAGCGGTGTGCAGCACATAATTTATTTTAGTTAGTTTTTTTTAACGAACAATTTGGTGATTCGCACCTTTTTTAGTACCTTTGTACCTAAATAAGGAAAATTCCCGCCAATAAGTACCAATGATTATCTAGAACTTTCAACTATTAATACCAAGAAACCATGAAACAGTTCAAACTATGGCTGCTCACCGTCATCCTGATGCTCTGCGGCGCAATGACCTTCACCTCGTGTTCGAAGGACGACCCCCCAACCGATGAAGAGGGAAACGTCGTTCTGAAGGCGCGTGTGTCCTCCGTCTACCATATTGACGAGGCGGACATGACTGTATACAACATCGAATACCCCTCTACCAATCCCTTCGGCAAGCCCGTCTTGCTCTCCGGCGCCATCACCATCGGCGACGAGGTGACAAAAGACAATCCCGGCAAAGGATTGCTGCTCTACAACCATTTCAGCGTCTATCGAGCCGATGAGTGCCCGTCCAAAGGAGACTTGAAGATGCAGAAACTCATTGCCGGCAGCGGTCTCATCACAATCTCTGCCGATTACTATGGCTTCGGCATCACCGAGGACAAATTGCAAGCCTACTGCATCTCCAGCGTCAATGCCCAGGCTAGCGTCGATGCTCTTCTTGCCGCCAAGGAGCTGTTGCCCACGCTGGGCTATTCATGGAACGACGATATCCTATTCAACATCGGCTACTCACAAGGCGGACAGACCTCGATGGCCGTGGTACGACTGATTGACGAGAAATGCCCTGACCTGCACATCACATTTACCATTGCCGGTGCCGGGGCGTATGACATCCCCGAGACTTACCGACAGCTTATCCAGGCAGATGTTTCAGGCATGCCTTCTACTGTCATCAACGTGCTGCTCTCTTACAACAAATACTTCAACCTTGGCATCCCCTACTCCGACATATTCATAGAGCCTTTGCTCAGCAATATCGACGAGTGGATCATCAGCAAGAAATACACACGCGAGGAAATTGACGAGAAAGTAGGTTCCTACGACATTGTCGACTTCGTCACCCCCGCTATGCTCGACATTGAGTCTAACGTTTCGAAGAGCTTTTTGGAGGTGATGGCCAAAGACAACCTTTGTACAGGATGGACTCCCCGCACCGATGAGCACATCATACTCGTGCAGCATTCAAAGGACATCACCGTGCCCCCTGCCAATACTGTCAATCTCTACAACTTCCTTAAGTCACAGGGAGTTGAAGACATCAGACTGATACTTGGCAACTTCAGCAAATTTGCCGGACAGCCAGCCCACAAAACGGGAGCCATTATCTTCGCCACCAGTGCCTTGGTTGAGATTTGCACAATCCTTGACATTCCCGTATGGATTAAAATTGAAGACCTTCTGTAGGGATTCTGAATGAAGGAACAAAAAAATGTTTGAGTTTTTTGTTCCTTTTCTTTTGGTATTCTCCTTGCTTATTCGTACCTTTGCAGTCAATTATGGAGAACAATAGCATTTTAGAGAAACTGGACGGACTGGAGGCCCGTTTTGAGGAGGTATCCACACTGATTACCGACCCGGATGTCATAGGCGACCAGCAGCGTTTCGTCAAACTGACGAAGGAATACAAAGACCTGAGCGACATCATGGATGCCCGCCGCCGCTATATCGCCTGCCTGAACGGCATCAAGGAGGCAAAGGACATTCTGGCCAACGAGGACGACCCAGAGATGAAGGAAATGGCCCGCGAGGAGCTGGCCATAAACGAGGAACTGCAGCCCAAGCTGGAAGAGGAAATCAAGATTGCCCTCATTCCCAAGGATCCTGAAGACGCAAAGAATGTACAGATGGAAATCCGGGCCGGAACGGGCGGCGACGAGGCATGCCTCTTTGCCGGCGACCTGTTCAAGATGTACAAGAGTTTTTGCGATTCAAAGGGCTGGACGCTTTCGGTGACCGATGTCAGCGAGGGGGCCGTGGGCGGATACAAGGAAATAGACTTTGCCGTGAGCGGAGCCGATGTCTATGGCACTTTGAAGTACGAGAGCGGTGTTCACCGCGTGCAGCGCGTACCCGCAACCGAAACGCAGGGACGTATGCACACCTCAGCTGCCACAGTGGCCGTACTGCCAGAAGCCGACAAGTTCGAGGTACACATCAACGAGGGTGAAATCAAGTGGGACACTTTCCGCTCAAGCGGTGCCGGAGGCCAGAACGTGAACAAGGTGGAATCAGGCGTGCGTCTGCGCTACATGTGGAAGAACCCGAACACAGGCGAGACCGAAGAGATTCTCATTGAGTGTACCGAGACCCGCGACCAACCGAAGAACAAGGAGCGCGCCCTCTCACGTCTCTATACATTTATCTACGACAAGGAGCACCAGAAGTACATGGATGATATCGCCTCGCGCCGCAAGACGCTGGTCTCCACAGGCGACCGCTCAGCGAAAATCCGTACATACAACTTCCCGCAGGGCCGCGTCACCGACCACCGCATCGGCTATACCACCCACGACCTGCAGGGATTCCTTGGCGGCGACATACAGGCCATGATTGATGCCCTGACCGTGGCTGAGAATGCAGAGCGGATGAAAGAAAGTGAGCTGTAAAGCCCCCAACGTCTCCCTAGGGAGGCGATTATCTACAGAACCATAAAACTAACAACATAAAAGTATATTAGGAAATGACACGCCAAGAACTGATAAAGCAAATACGGCTGAAAGGGTCGTTCCTCTGCGTAGGACTCGACCCTGTCATGGAAAAGATTCCACAGCCGCTCAAAGATAACGTCAACAAGCACGTTGCGGAGAAAAGCGACCACGACCAACTGACAGCCATCATGCTACTGACTTTTAACCGTGCCATCATCGACGCCACAGCACCCTATTGCGTGGCCTATAAGCCCAACCTGGCTTTCTATGAGGCATACGGAGTGGGAGGAATAGTGGCATTCAAAATGACTTTGCGCTATCTGAGGGAGTTCTATCCCAACCACTTCATCATTGCCGATGCCAAACGCGGCGATATCGGCAATACTGCGAAGATGTATGCCCGAAGCTTCTTTGAGGGTGACCACCCAGCTGACGCCCTGACCGTAGCCCCCTACATGGGCGAAGACTCGGTGACACCATTCCTCCAGTATCCTGGCAGGTGGGTCGTTCTGTTGGCGTTGACATCAAATAAGGGCAGCCAGGATTTCCAGATGTCGCCTGTTGATCAAAGCGCAAACTCCAGGCTCTTCGAGCAAGTCATTCTCAAGAGCCAGCAGTGGGGCACAGAAGAGAATATGATGTACGTCGTGGGGGCCACACAGGGCAAGCTGTTCGAAGACGTTCGCCGTGTGGCTCCGCGCCATTTCCTCCTCGTTCCCGGCGTCGGTGCACAGGGCGGTTCGCTCGAGGAGGTATGCAAATATGGCATGACAGAGGATTGCGGCCTGCTGGTAAATTCCAGCCGGGGCATCATCTATGCCAGTAATGATATCAACTTTGCTGAAGAGGCCGGCAAAAAGGCACGCGAACTACAACAGCAGATGGACAGTCTGTTGGCTGAGAAATTTTAAACCTCAAAACTAAAATAACAAACCTGTAAAAGATGAAGAACATCAGCTTAGACATTACGAAAGCTGCCTGCTTCCTGAAAGCTGGCGCAGTAGATGCTTTCGAACCCCAAGTGAAGGCCGCTCAAGAGGCCTTGGAAAACGGCACATGCCCCGGCAACGACTTCCTGGGCTGGCTGCATCTGCCCACAGAGATCACCCATGCTTTCCTCGACGAGATTGAGGCTACAGCCAAAGTACTCCGCGACAACTGCGAGGCCGTGGTCGTAGCCGGCATCGGCGGCTCCTACCTGGGTGCCCGTGCTGTCATCGAGGCACTGAGTAACTCGTTCTCCTGGCTCATTCAGGACAAGAAGAATCCGACGATTCTCTTCGCCGGCAACAACATCGGTGAGGACTACCTCTTCGAACTGACGGAGTATTTGAAAGACAAGAAGTTCGGCGTCATCAACATCTCGAAGAGCGGCACAACGACTGAGACCGCCCTCACCTTCCGCCTGCTGAAGAAGCAGTGCGAGGCACAGCGTGGCAAGGAGGAGGCCAAGAAGGTTATCGTAGCCGTGACCGACGCCAAGCGCGGTGCCGCCCGTACCTGCGCCGACAAGGAAGGCTACAAAAGTTTCATCATCCCCGACAATGTTGGCGGCCGCTTCTCGGTGCTCACTCCAGTAGGCTTGTTGCCCATCGCCTGCGCCGGCTTTGACATCAAAGCACTTGTCGAGGGTGCCCAGCAGATGGAGAAAGCCTGCGGCAAGGACGTGCCTGCAGGAGAAAACCCTGCCGCACAGTATGCCGCCGTGCGTAATGCCCTCTACCAGAACGGGAAGAAAATCGAAATCATGGTGAACTACCAGCCTAAGCTCCACTTCATGAGCGAGTGGTGGAAGCAGCTCTACGGCGAGAGCGAGGGCAAGGACAAGAAGGGCATCTTCCCCGCCAGCGTAGACTTCACCACCGACCTGCACTCCATGGGACAGTGGATTCAGGACGGCGAGCGAACCATCTTCGAGACCGTCATCTCCATTGAGGAGCCTGAGAAGAAACTGCTCTTCCCAGAGGACGAGGAGAACCTCGACGGTCTGAACTTCCTGGCTGGCAAGCGCGTGGACGAGGTGAACAAGATGGCCGAACTGGGCACTCGCCTGGCCCATGTCGATGGTGGCGTGCCCAACATCCGCATCAGCGTTCCCAAGCTGAACGAGTTCTACATCGGCCAGCTCATCTACTTCTTCGAGATTGGTTGTGGCATCAGCGGCAACGTGCTGGGTGTGAATCCCTTCAACCAGCCAGGTGTTGAGGCATACAAGAAGAACATGTTCGCACTGCTCGACAAGCCCGGCTATGAGACAGAGAGCAAAGCCATCAAGGCTAGGCTGGCGAATGAGTGATTAGTAATGAGAATCACTCTTACTCATTAAATATCAAGATGCTGTTCCTCCCAGTTAGGCAATACTTAGCAAAGCATGGCTTTGAGGCATTCTGCCCCAAAGCTGTGCTTTTCGACATGGACGGCGTACTCTACGACTCCATGCCCAACCATGCTGTCGCCTGGCAGGAGTCAATGGCCAAATTCGGTATTGCCATGACCCATGAGGATGCTTATGCCACTGAGGGACAGCGCGGCGTCGACACCATACGCCAGATGGTGAAACAGCAGCAGGGACGCGACATCGACGAGGAGGAGGCGCAAAAGATGTACGACGAGAAGACGCGCTTGTTCCATCTTATGCCAGCGCCGCCCATGATGCCCGGTGCCAAAGAACTGATGGAAAAAATCAACGCCGACGGACTGGCCATCGGCGTGGTGACAGGTAGTGGACAACGCCCGCTCATTAACCGGTTGCTCACCGACTATGGAGCTTTTCTTGACGAGGAGCACATCGTCACCGCCTACGACATCAAGAAAGGGAAACCGTTCCCCGACCCCTACTTGAAAGGGCTAAAGAAAATGGGCAATCTGAATCCATGGGAAGCTATCGTCGTGGAGAATGCCCCGCTAGGTGTACAGGCAAGCGTTGCTGCCAGTATTTTTACGATTTGTGTCAACACTGGCCATCTGCCCGAACAGTTGTTTCTGGAGAAAGGCACCGACATGTTGCTGGGCAGCATGAATGAGCTGAAGGAGGCCTGGCCGTGCTACGAATTTGTAGCACGGCATTAGTACTACTCCTCCTCACGCTCCATCATCTCCAGGTCGTCGCGGTCGTTCTCGTTATAGCGCTGAATAGCTACCTCACCATTCTTATTGATGATGACGCGCAGTTCTGCCGCCTCGTCATCGCCCGACTCCGGATGATTCAGCCATGCCGTCAGCACGAGCTCGTCGGACTCCACTTTCAGGAAGCGCATGCCTTCAAGAATAGCATTCTCCTGATAGTCGGCGTCAAGCCAGCTCGCAAATGCCGATTTCGTGAAAGTGCGGTTGAAGAAGAGCGTGCTGTCTGCCCGCATCACCTTCACCCTCACGAGGTTGTCTTTATACTTCTGCCCTATCTCGTCGGCCACCATAGGCAGCGAGTCTGCCGGCACACGGTTCACCACGATGGTATAGGTACGTCCTTCAATCCATTCCACTTCCACCCGGTCCGACTGTCTGTCCATAGCGACAGGCGTGTCGGAAGGTGTCGGCACTACGTAGTCGGTAGTGATAATGTCGCCATTGGCCGGTTTCCTGTCCTTACACGAAGCCACCGTCAGCAGGCCAAAAGCTATAGCCCATAGACAATACTTTTTCATAGCCATCACATTAACCGTTCATCGACATGAGGAACTCCTCGTTGTTCTTGCTCTGCACCAGACGGTCGTACACCGTGTTCATGGCTTCGATGGCATTCATCTCAGCAATATACTTGCGCATGACCCACATGCGGTTCAGCGTAGTCTGGTCTTGCAGCAGATCGTCGCGGCGAGTGCTCGACTGCACCAGGTTCATCGACGGGAAGATGCGCTTGTTCGACAGCATGCGGTCGAGCTGAATCTCTGAGTTGCCTGTTCCCTTGAACTCCTCGAAGATCACCTCGTCCATCTTCGAGCCGGTATCCACGAGTGCCGTAGCAATGATGGTCAGCGAACCGCCTCTCTCTATCTTTCGGGCAGCGCCGAAGAAGCGCTTGGGCTTCTGCAGGGCATTGGCGTCCACACCGCCTGTGAGCACCTTACCGCTGGCAGGCGCCACAGTATTATATGCTCGCGCGAGACGTGTGATGCTGTCAAGGAAGATAACCACGTCGTGGCCGCATTCCACCATTCGCTTGGCCTTCTCCAGCACGATGCCGGCAATCTTCACGTGGCGGTCGGCTGGCTCGTCAAAGGTCGAGGCGATGACCTCGGCATTCACAGTGCGGGCCATATCGGTAACCTCTTCAGGGCGCTCGTCGATGAGCAGCATCATGATATAGGCCTCGGGGTGGTTGGCGGCAATGGCATTGGCAATGTCCTTCATCAGGATGGTCTTACCGGTCTTGGGCTGAGCCACAATGAGGGCACGCTGGCCCTTGCCAATGGGTGAGAACAGGTCGACGATACGCGTCGAAGGATTGGTGGTATTCGGGTCGCCTGTCAGGTTGAACTTCTCTTCAGGGAAGAGCGGCGTCAGGTGTTCAAAGCTTACGCGGTCGCGCACTTCCGAGGGGTTGCGCCCGTTGATGCTGTTCACCGTCGACATGGCAAAATATTTCTCGTTGTCATGCGGAGGACGCACTGTGCAGTCCACCACATCGCCCGTCTTCAGGGAATATTTCTTAATCTGTTGGGTCGACACATAGATGTCGTCGGGCGAGGAGAGGTAGTTATAGTCGCTGGAACGGAGGAAGCCGTAACCATCCTGTAGAATCTCCAGCACGCCATTGCCGGTGATGATGTCCGAGAAGTCATAACGGACATTGGTATTGACAGGCGGCACAGGTGCGGGTTGGAAAACCGGCTCCGGTTGCTGGGGGGCAACTGGACGGTCGAAGATGTCAAGCGTCGGAATGGCCGACTGATCCTCAATGGGCAGGTCGACCAGCGTGATAAAGTCGGTACCGTCGGCAGGATCATCCTCCCAGACCATCATTTCATCCTGATAATTGTCGGCTTCGCCCGTCTCTTCCGGCTGTTTGGAGGCCTCCATCCTATGGGACATCTTTTCCTGCAACTGCTCCAGCATGTCGCGGTCGGGAGCCTCGTCGTTCAGGGTTTGTTCGGCAACAGCCTCAGGAACGGCCTGCATTTCCACGGCTACATCTGGAGTTTGTTCTTCAGCAGCCTTCTTTTCCTCCTCCAGCTTGGCTGCCTCGGCAGCGGCAATGGCGGCAAGTTCAGCCTTCGACTTTCTGCCGCGCTTCTTGGGTGTAGCAGCCGGTGCTTCATCCGTAGTCTCTGCCTTTTTCGATGCTCGTTTCTTGGGAGCAGGAGCTGGCTGTTCCTTAAACAGGGGAAGCGGCTCTTCGGCTTTCTGCTTCTCGGACTTATCTTCCTTGGGCTCTCCTTCCTTACTTGCCACGGAATAAACATGGTCATTGTCTTTCTTGGCAATGCGCGTGCGCTTCCGTTTCGGAGCGGCAGCACCGCTGGTGGCACTGTCTACGGCGGCTTTATCCAAAATATCGTATATCACTTTCTCCAGACTGTCATTCTGGGAAACCTTCAGGCCCAGGCTGCTGGCAACATCCATCAGCTGGGCAACTTCCATTTGCTCTAATTCTTGCTTGGTGTACATATTGATTTATCAAGTGTAATTCTTAATCAGAAAGATGATGTTGAGATGGGAAACGTTTCAAGAAAAGAAACGCCTTTCAGAAATCGACTGCAAAATTACGAAATAAAATCGGAATAACCGCAACTTGCACTGCCAACTTAAGTTTTTTTAGCAAAGCAAATAGCTACTATCTTCGATTATTTGAAAAATAATGTGTAATTTTGTCGCACTAAAATACCACTATAACTTATTAAATATGAAAAAAACTATTCTTTGTGCCACTTTTGCCGTGGCATCATTCGTCACCTCGTCTGCACAGGACGCCACTGCCACCATACACGTGGCACAAGGGCAGCAGAAAATCAACAAAGAAATCTACGGACAGTTCTCCGAGCACCTCGGCTCCTGTATCTACGGCGGCCTCTGGGTAGGCCCCGAGTCACCCATCCCCAACATCGATGGCTATCGCAAGGATGTGTTCAACGCGCTGAAGGCACTGAAAGTACCCGTGCTTCGCTGGCCCGGCGGCTGCTTTGCCGACGACTACCACTGGATGGACGGCATCGGCCCGAAGAAAGACCGGCCCTCACTTCGCAACAACAACTGGGGCGGCACCATCGAGGACAACTCCTTTGGCACCCATGAGTTCCTGAATCTCTGCGAGATGCTGGGATGCGAGCCATACATCAGCGGCAACGTTGGCTCAGGCACGGTGAAGGAGATGGCACAATGGGTGGAATACATGACTAGCGACGGTGACACGCCGATGGCACGCCTGCGCCGCCAGAACGGGCGCGACAAGGCCTGGAAGGTGAAATACTTCGGCATTGGCAACGAGGCATGGGGATGCGGTGGAAACATGACTGCGGAATACTATTCCAACGAATACCGCAAGTTCAACACCTATCTGCGTGACCAGGGGGACAACCGGCTCTACCGTATTGCCAGCGGTGCCAGCGACTACGACTACGACTGGACAGAAACCCTCATGAAGAATGTTGGACGGCAGATGCAGGGCATCAGCCTGCACTATTATACCTGCTCCGGATGGAACGGACCGAAGGGTTCGGCCACCAATTTCGACAACGACCAGTACTATTGGGCACTGGGAAAATGTCTGGAAATAGAGGAAGTCATCAAGAAGCACAAAGCCATCATGGACGAGAAAGACCCCGAAGGGCGAATAGGCCTGCTCGTGGATGAGTGGGGCACATGGTGGGACGAGGAACCGGGCACCGTCCCCGGACACCTCTACCAGCAAAACGCACTCCGCGATGCCATCGTGGCAGCACTGTCGCTCAATGTGTTCCATAAATACACCGACCGTGTGAAGATGGCCAACATCGCGCAGGTTGTGAACGTGCTACAGTCGATGATTCTCACCGACCAGGAGGGGACGGGCCACATGGTCCTCACACCCACCTACCATGTGTTCGAGATGTACACCCCGTTCCAGGAGGCCATCTACCTGCCTCTCGACCTGAAGACAGACATCATGCCGGTGAGCAAGGCCTACTTCAAGGAGAAGGAGAATGCTGCCGATGCCGGCTATCGCCCCTGCCCCATGCTCTCCGCCTCCGCAGCCAAGACACAAGACGGCAGCATCGTGCTGGCCCTGACCAACGTGTCGCTTGACAAGGAACAGACCATCGACATCGCTTTAGACGGCTTCAAGGCAAAAAGCGTGAGCGGACGCATACTCACCAGCAAGAGAGCCGACGACTACAACGACTTTGAGCACCCCAACCGTGTGCAGCCCGCCACCTTCAGCGCCGCCAAGCTCGACAAGGACGGCAAGCTCAACGTGAAGATGCCAGCTCACAGCATCGTCGTGCTCACCCTGAAGTGATTCTTCTATACAAATGCCTATACAACGAATTAGTGGCTATGTTTCTAACATAGCCACTAATTCGTTTCCCACTTATAAAGACTTCATCAACGTAAAACTACTCTTCGGGATAGGACGGAGCCGTCGTCAGTACGTTGGATTTCGATGTGTGGGCCAGAAGTATGTTGAGCTGTCAGACGGAGGCCATTCAAAGAATAAGTGTCAACTGAAGCAGCCGACTGACAACTGCTGAGAGGACGGCTGACAGAGAGTGGAACAGCAGTACCGCCCAAGCCCGTCGGGGCTTCAGGGTTAGTGGTGAAACAGAGCTTGTCGATACATGCGCCGTCTTCACGTCCAGCCAGGTTAAGCTGGTGCTGGCCTGCCTGAAGGAAGCCGCTGAAGAGTTCCTTCCAGTCCCATGAGCCGCCCGTCTGAAGTCCGTTGGCAAAGTTGCTCATCGGCCCGTCGACGCCAACCCAATAGCTGTCATCATCCCACGTGGGACAGTTGACACGGGCATATATATAATAGGTGTCAGCAGTGGAAGCCGCAAAGCGGGCAGTGAGCATGTTGGCACTGTCGGCGGGGGCGGCATTGGTGATGTTGTTCACCGTCAGAAGATACTTGCCACCGGAGGCTGCGCCGTCATCAACCTGACGAAAGGCTGTACCCACGGTCTTGGTACGCAGCTCTTCGGCTTCTATCCAAAGTGCCTCGCCATAGTTGTCCTCTTCTTCATCAGCTGCCAAAGGGTCAGTCTTGGTGAACAGGCTCAAGTCGATGCAGCTACCCATGGTCTCATAGCCCTTGGCATTCAGGTGGAGCCAGTCGTTTTCGAAAAGGAACTCCCGCTGCAGGGCAATCGTGTCCTCAGGATTGCGCACAGCCACGTCGAAGTCTATCACTCCGTCGAGCATTTTCGTGGTGCGAATCCATTTGTTCAAGGTGCTCCGTCCTTTCTCATGGTCTACGGAATAGTAATTGTTGCCCTTGAACGGTGTAATGGTGGCGCCGAACACATAGATACCTTTCTGGTGTGCTTCGCGGATTATCTGCTTATAGACGTCGATAATACGCTTGGCTGTCTGCACACCGTTCTGCGCTCCGCCCAGGTCGTTGACCGCCTCAAAGAGGATAATCCACTTTACGCCCTCCTGTCCAAGCAGGTCGCGCTGATATCTGTTCACGGCAGCAGGACCTAAGCCTCCGCCAAGTACACAGTTACCGCCAATACCCATGTTGAGCACACCTACCTGCTGAGAATGTGTATCAGAGAACTGAGCATTGAGCCGGCGTGAGAGCACGTCAGGCCAGCGGTTCTGTTCGTTGGTAGTCGAACCGCGTCCATCGGTGATGGAGTTGCCAAGGATGGCCACCGCCCCTGTCTCTTCGGGAGCCTCCACTTCAAGTGCCAGGATGCTATACCAATGGTCAGTCTTGGTGGCACCGCTGAAGTCGGAAGTTTGACCAGCCTTCAGATATGACGTGGTTCGCGAACCGGGATGCCCGCTGACGCTGGTCGACGAGGCAGCACCATAATGAATGGTGATAGCCACGTTTTCACGGCTACCGAGGTGGAAGTCTACAGCATCCGACGTAACCTTGCCGCCAGCAGGGATGCTGACCGAAGCATTGCCATCGAAAGTCAGGCTGACCGTCGAGGCCTCGTCGATCTCGCTGCTGTTACCTGACGTCTTGGCATAGGCCAGCTCTACGGCCTTAATTTCAGTAGCGACCTTGCTGAACTCATTGGTCAGCTTCAGGCGCACCTTTTTACCCCCTATGGACACCTGCACAATCTGGCGCAACGAATTGTTGGCCAGTCCAGGCGATGGCGGATTATTATGATTTTCCACAAGTTGCGGGGCTGTACCCCATGTTCCCACCCAGTGGCCATCGGCCAAGGCAAA
>JAILFU010000088.1 GCA_024697405.1 Prevotella sp. | reverse complement strand
ACGTTTGTCGGTCATCTTCTCGGCGCGGCCTACGATGCTGCCACGCTTGCGGATATCGCCATTATCCTCGACCTTGCCAACGATGCTGCCGCCGATGCGGATATCGCCGTTGGACTCTACCTTACCTACAATGCTGCCTCCGCGGCGGATGTCGCCATTCGACTCGATGCGACCCTTGATGCTGCCATTAACGCGGATGTCGCCATTAGACTCGAAACGGCCTACGATGCTGCCACCGAGGCGTACATCGCCATTTGGTTCGATGCGCCCCTTGATGCTGCCGCCCACGCGAAGGTCGTCGGCCAGGGCGGAGCTGTTCACTGTAATTAACATGGCAAAAGCCAAAATCCATTTGAAATGTTTCATTTCTTTTTTTCGCTGAGTTAAAATGTTATGATTTGATTAATAAGCATGGTCGGAATTGATCTCATCGCGGGTAATCTTCTTGCTGTCGATGGCGCGCCAGGCGTAGACGATATAGGCCAGCACGAAGGGCACGAGCAGCGAGACGTAGAACATCGTGCGGAGGGTGAACTCGCTCGAACAGGAGTTGGCCATCGTGAGCGACGACTGCAGATCGGCTGTTGAGGGGTAGTAAGCGGTGTGATTCCAGGCGGAGCAGAGCAGCAGAGCGAGAACTACGAGCACGGTGCCGATGCCTGCGGGCCAGATGCCGCCGATATAGGTCTTGGAGAGGATCGTCTTGCCAATGCCGAAGAGCACGAGCACGACGCCGATGAGCAGCACGACGAGCAGATACCACATCTCGATGAAATTGTTGAAGTACTTATAAGGCTCCATGTAGATGATGCCCTGGTCGTTGTAGGCGAAACCGTCCTTGAGCAGCAGATGTACTAAATAAGCCACGAAGAGGATGAGGAAGGGCACGGCTGCACCAATCAGTCGGACACTGCCACGACTGCGGATATCCTCGTCGTCTACATTATTGATCACGTAGAGGATGCCGAGCACGCGGGCGAGGAAGACGACGGCCAGACCGAAAATGACCACCCAGGGATTGAGCAGGGCATCGAGGCCGTGGGAGGCATTGGCCCAGCGCGAGATGATCGGGGTGAGGGCGGCAGGGTCGATGAGATTATTCTTCTCGACGATGAAATTGGAACCCTCGAAGAAGGTGGCTACGGCACCGCCGAGCAACAGTGGGCCGAGGATGCCATTGAGCGTAAGGAAGAACTGGAAGGTCTTCGGGCCCAGGAAATTACCGATCTTATTCTGAAACTCATAGCTGACAGCCTGCAACACGAAGGTGAAGAGGATGATCATCCAGAGCCAGTAGGCTCCGCCGAAGCTGGTGGAGTAGAAGAGGGGGAACGAGGCGAAGAAGGCTCCGCCGAAGGTGACGAGGGTGGTGAAGGTGAACTCCCACTTGCGCCCTGTGGAGTTGACGACGAGGCGGCGCCCCTCTGGCGTCCAGCCTAGCGAGCGCACCATAGAGTTGGCTCCCTGCACGAAGAGCAGGAAGACGAGGATGGCACCGAGCAGGGAGACGATGAACCACCAGTAGTGTTGCAAGAATGTGTATGTCATAGCTTGTTCGTTTTAATGAGTAATTTGCAGTGAGTTATTAATAATTATGAGGCCTCCAGGCCAGGATTCTTCCCATCTGTCAACGACAGCTTGAAGCTTGCAAGGTAATCAAAATTACTCATTGCTAATTATTAATTACTAATTATTACTTGTTGTCCTCCGGCCCCTTCCCGATTTGCTTGAGCATGATGCTGATCTCCACGGCCAGCATGGTGGTGAAGAGGATGAGGAAGAGGAAGAAGGTGAGTGCGACGGAGCCGGCATGGAGGTCGCTGACGGCAGCCCACGTGGGGAGCATGTCCTGAATGGTCCAGGGCTGGCGTCCCAGCTCGGCCACGAGCCATCCGCTCTCTGAGGCGATATAGGCCAGGGGCACCATGACGATGGCGGCCCAGTAGAGCCAGCGCGGCATCCGGGTGGCACCGTGTACGTCGGCCTGGGCCTCGTCCATCAGGCCAAGGGCGGCCAGCAGGCGGCGGGTGAATACCGAGAGGAAGGGCATCTCGAACGACAGCACCAGCACGAGGCCGAAGAAGAGGATGAGCAGGCAGCCCACGCCCACCATGGTGCGGAAGGCCCAGAAGTTCAGCGGGATGTTGGGCACCAGCTGGCTCTTGTCGGTGACGTAGCCGTAGCCGAAGTACTGCTTGTTCTCGTTGAAGGTTTCAAGCTGGGCGTTGAGTGCTGAGCGCTGGGCGGCTGCGTTCGCAGTGTCTTTCCCGGTTCTAAGTTCTTCCTTCAGCTGCCTGTAGGCATGCAGGGCTGCGATGGCCTTTTTGCCACGGGCAATCTTCTCGTCGGCCGAGGGCTCGCGGGTTCCGTCGGGGCGTGTGTAGCCGCGCAGGATGTCGTTGATGCCGGGCACGAAGCCGTGGATGTCGTTGGTGGCCATGAAGGAGAGGGCGTAGGGCATGTCGAGCTTCAGCGGAGCCGACTCCTCGTATTCGTAGTCGGGCTGCGAGAGGGGGTTCACCCAGGCAATGGCGGTCAGCCCCTGGTCGGTGCCGCCGTTGTAGAGGGCCTCCATGGCGGCCAGCTTCATGGGCTGTGTCTTGGCCACGTCCTGTCCGGAGATGTGTCCTGTGAAGGCGGCGCCCAGGGTGGCGATGATGCCCACCACCGAGGCGATGCGTATACTCTTCACGGCCAGCTCTATGTGGCGCTTCTTCAGCAGATACCAGCAGCTGACAGCCACCACGAAGACGGCTCCGACGATCCAGGCCGAGATGACCGTGTGGAGGAACTTGTCGACGGCAGCGGGCGAGAGGGCCACGGCGGCGAACGATGTCATCTCGTTGCGCATGGTGTCGGGGTTGAACTCGCAGCCCACGGGGTACTGCATCCATGCGTTGGCCACCAGGATCCACCATGCGGAGAGCGTGGCGCCGATGCCTGTCAGCCAGGTGGAGGCCAGGTGGAAGCCTGCGCTCACCTTCTTCCAGCCGAAGAACATTACGGCCACGAAGGTGCTCTCCATGAAGAAGGCTACGATGCCCTCCACGGCCAGGGGCGCGCCGAAGATGTCGCCCACCAGCCAGGAGTAGTTGCTCCAGTTGGTGCCGAACTCAAACTCCAGGATGATGCCTGTGGCCACACCCATGGCGAAGTTGATGCCGAAGAGACGCTGCCAGAATTTCGAGGTCTCTTTCCAGAATGCTACGGTGGAAGCGGGCGCGGCAGCGTTCAGCTTCCTGTAGTAGATGGTCTCACAGATGCCCATGATGAGGGCCAGGCCCAGCGTCAGAGGTACGAAGAGCCAGTGATAGATTGCCGTGAGGGCGAACTGCGCCCTCGACCAGTCAATGGTGCCGGCATCGATGTTTAGAAACAGGTTTTGTAGCATAATAATAGGGTTTAGTTATTGATTCTGGTTTTCGTGTCTTCTGCCTGCTCATTCGGGCACGGCCCGCTCGGTGAGTTCTGCCGCCACGAAGTCGGCCTCTTTGCCTTCCTCGGCATGGCGGCTGAGGAAGTTGGGGAAGAAGAACAGTTTCAGCACCACGAAGATGATGAAGAGCTTGATGAGGATGATGGCCCACAGCGTGCGGCCCAGCTTCATGTGCCTGAAACCATCGTAGTAGAGGTCGAAGACCCTGTATATGAAGCTGTCCTTTCTCATCGTCGTCCTATAGCTTCAGCAGCGTGTTGCGCACTTCGGCAATGACGGCTTTCGCCTCTTCCAGCTGCACCTTCAGCTGCTCGGCAGTGGTGGCGCTGATGGCTTTCAGCGGCTCTATGGCCTGCACCAGGGGCGTCGCCTCGTCGTCATATTCTTTGAGGAATGTCGTGGCCTCTGCCACCAGGGCGGTGCGTTGTGCCACGCCGGCAGCTTTCTGGTCGTCGAAGACGGTGATGTACTTCTCGGTGTTCTGCGCCATGACGTAGAGCTCTTCCACCAGCGATGCCGTTGCCAGCTGCCAGAAGAAGTTGGAGCGGCCGTATGCCTTCATCGTGTCGTAGAGCTCCTGGCTGGTGCTGTAGACGGCGGCGGCATTCTCCAGCACCTTGAACGAGAGGTCGTCGGTCTCGCCCGTGAGCCTTGCGATGGTGGTCTTGTAGCTTTCCACCGGCATGTCGTAGATGTCGGCAATGCGTGTGTCTACGCTCAGTGCGCTGGCCATGCGGTACTTGTCGGCCACGGTGGCGGCCTTGTCGGCAGCGGTGGGCGGCAGAAGGTAGTCGGGCTTCAGCTGCTTCTCGGTCTTTGTCAGCTGGACACCGCTCTTGCCTTCGAGCAGAATGGGCATCAGCCCCTGGTTGCAATAGGCCGTGGCCAGACTGTCGAGTGCTGCCTTCACACCGCTGGGCAGCTGCTGCTGGTCGAAGATCTTGATGGTTTCTGCGTCTTGCACAGGAGGCAAGGCTTTTTTGCCTCCACAGGATGTGAAGGCAACAGCTGCCATGACGACAGCGAAAAAGGAGAGTTTATTCATGATTTATCTTCTTTACTTTTGTTATACCGATTGCAAAAGTACAAATAATTCTTTATAGCTCCTTTTAAATGTAAGTTAAAAAAAGATAATTGTTATTTTCCCGTGTCAATACGTGGCTTTTTTTTTCTACTTTTGCATGGCGAAACAAGAAAACAACAATAGGATTTTAAAGAAGACATTTGAAATCATGAAGAAAGAGTATATCCTGGCCGGCCTGGTGTCGGCATTGGTGGTAGCCGCAGCGCTGGTGTTTCTCATCATTCTGCCCCAGCGCAGCGACAATCAGGAGCTGGAGCAGAAGGTGCAGGCCGTGCAGGAGCTGGCCGAGCTGGAGAAAGAGGAGATGGCCAACGACTATGAGCAGCTGGGTAAACAGTATGGCGAGATGATGAGCCAGCTTACCAACGACTCGCTCATCGCCCAGCTTACCCGCGAGCAGCTGCGTGTGCACCAGCTGGAGGAAGAGCTGAAGCAGGTGAAGAGCGACGACCTGCGCGAGATAGCCCGTCTGCGCAAGGAGCTGAACTCGGTGCGTGCCGTGCTGCGTGACTATATCCGTCAGGTGGACTCGCTGAACCGCATCAACCAGAACCTGCGCCAGGAGAACACCCAGCTTTCGGGACGTCTGGAGGAGAGCCACCGCCAGAACCAGGACTTGCAGCAGCAGCGTGAGCAGCTGACGGAGAAGGTGACCATCGCCGCCCAGCTCGACGCCACTGCCATCAGCATGACGGCGCTGAACAAGCGCAACAAGACTTCGAAGAAGATGAAGGATGCCAAGACGCTGCAGGTCAGCTTCAACATCTCGCGCAACGTCACCGCCGAGAACGGGCAGCGCACCATCTACGTGCGCATACAGACGCCTGCCGGCAGCGTGCTCAACGGAGGGGGTACCTTCCCCTACGAGAACCGTCAGCTGGAATACTCCATGAAGAAGGTCATCGAATACAGCGGCGAGGAGACGCCCGTCACCGTCTACTGGCAGGTGGGCGAGTTCCTGGAGGCTGGCGAATATCGCGTCAGCGTCTTCGCCGACGGCAACATGATTGGCTCGCGCACATTCAACTTCGAAAAATAGGTTACGACAGCCTCGTAGAATAAGCAGCCGACAACCGTCTGATTAGAATAAAGCAGCTGACGACCGTCTGATTAGAATAAAGCAGCTGACAATCGTCTGAACAATTAAAGAGATATATGAAACACAGCTGGTTAGCTTTATCATTTATCATTTATCATTTATCATTTAGCCCCGCAGGGGCGCAGACCCTGCTCTCGCTCGACAGTTGTCGGGCCATGGCGCTGCGCAACAACAAGCAGCTGGGCGTGGCAGCGCTGAAGCAGGAGGTGGCCCACAACCTGAAGCGCGCGGCACGTACGAAGTACCTGCCCCACGTGTCGGCCATCGGCACTTACCAGTGGACCAGCGAGGAGCTGTCACTGCTCAACGACCACCAGAAGACCTCGCTGAGCAACATCGGCACCACCATGGCGGGCGGCATGCAGGGCATGGCATCGGGACTGCAGACCCAGCTCGGACAGCTGGGGCAGATGCTCGGACAGCTGGGCCTTCCCATGGAGGCTTTCCAGCAGATGGCCGGGCAAATGCAGCAGCAGATGGGGCAGACACTGACTAACACCGCCGGTCTGCTGAACACCGAGGGGCAGAAAATCGTCGATGCCTTCCGCACCGATACCAGAAACATCTTCGCCGGAAGTGTAGTGGTGACCCAGCCGCTGTTCCTGGGCGGCTCGCTCCTGGCGCTGAACAAGTTGGCCGACATCAACGAGGACATGATGGAGAACTCGGCCGACTTGCGCCGCCAGGCCGTCATCTATGCCACCGACCAGGCCTTCTGGCAGGTGGTGTCGCTGGAGCACAAGCAGCGTCTGGCTGAGAGCTACCTCGACGTGGTGAAGAAGCTCGACAGCGACGTGCAGAAGATGATTGTGGAGGGCGTGGCCACCCGCAGCGAGGGGCTGAGCGTCAGCGTGAAGGTGAACGAGGCCGAGATGACTCTGCAGAAGGTGAACGACGGCATCGTGCTGGCCAAGATGCTGCTATGCAAGGAGATTGGCCTGCCCATCAACACAGAGATAGAAGTGGCAGGCGTGAGTGAGGGGCTAAGCGTGGAGAGTGAGGCCGCAGGATTGCCGCTCAACGTTTCACAGACGCTTCGCCCCGAGCTTCGCATGCTCCAGAACACGGTGGATATGAGCCGCCAGGCCACGAACATCCTGAAGGCCGGCAACCTGCCGCAGGTGGCGCTCATGGGTGGCTATGCCGTGAGCAATCCCAATGTGCTGAATGGCTTCGAGAAGAAGTTCGGCGGCTTCTGGAACGTTGGCCTGCTCGTCCGTGTGCCCATCTGGAACTGGGGCGACGTGGCCTATAAGGTGCGGGCCTCGAAGAGTGCCACCGCCATCGCCAGCCTGGAGCTGGAAGAAGCCCGCGACCTCATCGAGCTGCAAGTGAACCAGAGCAGCTTCAAGGTGGACGAGGCGCAGAAACGCCTGGCCATGGCCCAGAAGAACATTGAGAAGGCCGAGGAGAACCTGCGTGTGGCCAACTTGGGCTTCCAGGAGGGCGTCATCACGCCCACCACGGTCATGGAGGCACAGACAGCCTGGCTGCAGGCGCAGTCGCAGCTGATAGACGCGAAGATAGAAGTGCGGCTCTCGCATGTAGACATGCAGAAGGCACTGGGCACACTTCAGTAATGTGAGGAGAAGAACGTATAACGGTAATAAGTAAAAAACGTAAATATCATGGAGAGTCAAGCAAGAAAGCAGCACAACAATATCCTTCTGGCCATTTTGGGCTTCATCATCGTAGTAGCCATCGTGGCCGTCATCGGCTTCTTCGCCCTCGACCGCGACCCGGAGATTATTCAGGGCCAGGTGGAGGTGTCGGAATACCGCGTGTCGAGTAAGGTGCCCGGCCGCATTCAGGAAATCCGCGTGAAGGAGGGTGACTTCGTCCGTGCCGGCGACACGCTGGCCATCCTCGACGCCCCCGAGGTGCGGGCCAAGATGCAGCAGGCGCAGGGTGCCGAGGGAGCCGCCTCGGCCCTGGAGCTGATGGCCCGCAACGGTGCCCGCAAGGAGCAGGTGCAGGGGGCCTTCCAGCTGTTGCAGCAGGCAAAGGCCGGCCTGGAAATAGCCGAGAAGTCGTACCAGCGCGTGCAGCGCCTCTTCGACGAGGGGGTGGTCAGCGCACAGAAGCGCGACGAGGCAGAGGCGATGTTCAAGGCTTCCGAGGCTCAGGTGAAGGCAGCCCAGAGCCAGTACGACATGGCCGTGAACGGTGCTCGCCAGGAGGAGAAGCTGGCCGCTCAGGCACAAGTCGATCGTGCCCGGGGAGCCGTACAGGAGGTCAGTGCCTACATTGGCGAGACCGTGCAGACAGCCCAGATGGACGGCGAGGTGAGCAGCATCTATCCCAAGGTGGGCGAGCTGGTGGGCACGGGAAGCCCCATCATGACCATCTCGATGATGGACGACATGTGGGGTACGTTCAACGTGCGTGAGGATCAGCTGAAAGACCTGCAGGTGGGCAAGGAGTTCGAGGCCTTCGTACCCGCCTTCAACAAGAAGATTAAGATGAAAGTCTACCACATGAAGGACCAGGGCTCGTATGCCGTGTGGAAGGCCACGAAGGCCAGCGGCCAGTACGACCTGAAGACCTTCGAGGTGAAGGCCCGTCCGGTGGAGAAGATGGAAGGGCTGAGGCCGGGAATGAGCCTGGTCATTAGGTAATTTACGATTTGACGATTTACGATTTACAATTTATTTGAGGATTTACGATTTGACGATTTATCATTTACTATTTATTTGACGATTTACGAATAGCCAAATTGAGCAATAGAAAGGCCTCCTAGGGAGGACGTTCAGATAGACGAAATAATGGAGAACGACCAGTTGGAACGGGTAGCCGGACAATCCTCCCTTCGGGAGCGCTTGGGCAGGCTTTTTATGCGCGAATGCCGCATCCTGCTGAAGAACCCCATCTATGGGTTCTGCATGGTGGTGTTCCCGCTGATGGTGGTTTTCTTCTTCACCTCGCTGTTAGACGACGGCCAGCCCCTCGACCTGCCCGTGGCCGTGGTCGACCTGGACAATACCTCCACCAGCCGTTCGCTGGTGCGCAATCTCGATGCCTTCCAAAACTCTGAGGTGGTGGCCCACTACCCCTCGGTAGCGGCGGCGCGCCGTGCCATCCAGCGGGACGAGATCTACGGCTTCCTCTATATCCCCAAGGGCACCACCGACCAGCTGCTTGCCAGCCGTCAGCCGAAAATATCCTTCTACTATTCGCTGACCGGCATCACCGCCGGCTCAATGGTGTTCAAGGATCTGAAGACCATCTCCACTTTAGGCTCGGCGGCCGTGGGGCAGGCCACCATGCGTGCCAAAGGCTTTACGGAGGCACAGACGAAGACCTTCCTGCAGCCCATCCGTGTGGATCTTCACCAGATCAGCAACCCACAGACCAACTATAACATCTATCTCACGACGGCCCTCGTCCCCGGCCTGATGATGCTCTTCATGTTTCTCATCACCACCTACTCGCTGGGCACCGAGCTGAAGTTCGGCACCTCCAAGGAGTGGCTGCGGCTGGCCGACAACAATGCCCTCGTGGCCCTCGCCGGCAAGCTGCTGCCGCAGACGCTCATCTTCCTGGCCGTCACCTTCCTCTACGAGTACTATGTCTTCGGCGTGCTGTGCTTCCCCCATCCGGGCGGCGTGTGGATGCTCACGCTGTTGGCCGTGCTCCACGTGCTAGCCTCGCAGGGCTTCGGCGTGTTCGCCTTCGGCCTGATGCCGTCGCTGCGCATGTCGATGAGCGTCTGCTCGCTCTGGGCCGTGCTCAGCTTCTCCATGGCCGGTTCGGCCTTCCCCATCATCGGCATGGACGGTCCGCTGCAGGCGGCCAGCTGGCTGTTCCCCCTGCGCCACTACTATATGCTCTACCAGATATGTGTCTTCAACGGCTATCCGCTGCTGGAGGCTTGGTTCCACCTGGCAGCCCTCGTGGGCTTCATGCTGCTGCCGTGGCTGGTGCTGAAAAAGATTAAGAATGCCATGCTGACGTATGTATATATTCCGTAACCTGAAAGAAGCCATATCCGACTGCTGCTTCATCTGGTGGGACGAGATGAAGCAGGTGGTAAAGGACGAGGGAGTGCTCATCTTCTTCATCCTCGTGCCCTTGCTCTATCCTCTGCTCTATTCGTGGATATATAATAATGAAGTGGTGCGCGAAGTGCCCGTCGTCGTGGTCGACGACAGCCATTCCTCCCTCAGCCGCCAGTTCATCCGCCAGTGCGATGCGTCGCCCGACGTGAAGATTCTCAGCCACGCCTCCGACCTCGACGAGGCGAAGTCGCTGCTCAGCCGGCAGGTGGCCCGGGGCATCTACTACATCCCCTCCGACTTCGAGACCTGCGTCAACCGCATGGAGCAGGCCACCGTCAGCGTCTACTGCGACATGAGCCTCATGCTCTGCTACAAGGCCGTGTTCCAGACGGCGCAGACCGTCACCATGCAGATGGGCGCCGCCATACAGACCCGGTTGGGCGGACATTATACCACCCGCGAGGAGCAGATTGCCGCACAGCCCCTGCAGTTTGAGGATGTGCCCATCTTCAACCCCACGGGCGGCTACGGCTCGTTCATCATCCCCGCCGTCCTCATGCTCATCATCCAGCAGACGCTGGTGCTGGGCATAGGCCTCAGTGCGGGCACGGCACGCGAGCGCAACCGCTACCGCAACCTCATCCCCATCTCGCGCCACTACAACGGCATGTTCCGCATCGTGGGCGGCAAGGCCCTCTGCTATTTCATGATCTATGCCGTCATGACGGCCTGGCTTGTCCTCGTAGTGCCCCGCCTGTTCAACTTCACCGCCATAGGCCGCTGGCAGGACCTGGCGCTCTTCCTGCTGCCCTACCTGCTCGACTGCATCTTCTTCGGCATGGTGGTCAGCTGTATGGTGCGCTACCGCGAGAACGTCATGCTGCTCATGGTCTTCATCACCGTGCCGCTGATGTTCCTCTCAGGGGCTGTCAGCTGGCCGCAAACCAGCATCCCCGGCTTCTGGCAGGGGGTGGCATGGCTCTTCCCCAGCACCTTCGGCATTCGCGGCTACATCCGCATCAACGAAATGGGCGGGACGATGGCCGACGTCCTGCCCGAATATCACATTCTCTGGCTGCAGGCCCTCGCCTATTTCGTCGTGGCCTGCCTTGTCTACCGCTATCAGATATTCCTCGCCCGCAGCAGTGCCCGCCGGCGCCTGGCCGAGATTCAGGCGTCGCGCCGCGAATAGGCCAGGGCAGCGCCGATGGCGGTGCAGTATTCCGAATATTTCGGTATGTGGAAGCGCACGTTGTAGAGCTTCTCCAGCGCGGGGAACACCTCCTTGCACTGTGGCAGCAGCGACAGGTTGCCTATGAGCACCATGTCGCGGCAGCTCGTGCCCTGTGCGGCCAGGACGGTGGCCGAGCCTATCGACTGGAGCACCATTAAGATGATGCCGCAGGCAATGTCCTCCCTCGACGCGTCGTTCTGAGCGCGGGCGAAAATGCTCGCCGTGGCCTCCATGGGCAGACCGGGCAGCGGCTGTGCCGAGATGTCGCCAATGAGCAGGTTCACATGGCTGATGTCGCCCTGCATGGCCAGAGCCGACACCTGCTTGATGTCGTCGGTGTTGAGCATGATGCGCGACAGCCCCTGCAGCGTGCCGCCGCCGATGCCGATGCCGCCGATATGGCGGATCTCGTCGCCGTCGCACATCACGAAGCTGGTGCCCGTGCCCATCGACACGACGATGGCATGGTCGATGTGCGACTCGTAGCGGGCACCCAGCGCGTCGGCCACAAACTCGTCGCAGCGGCTGGTGGCCAGACCGTAGACGTCGTTCTTCACGTAGGCAGCGCCCACGCCCGTCAGCATGACGTGCTCCACGTTGCCCAGCATGATGTTGTTGTCGTGAAGATACTTGCCGAAGGCCCCGTAGAGCGAGGTGATGGGGTCGGCGGCGGTGATGCGGATGGGGGCCGTTGGCTTGCCGTCGCGCAGCCCCACAATCTTCGTGGTCGAGATGCCCACGTCAATACCAATAATGATTCCCATTTTTTCTCTTTTTTCTATGCCGTCATGACGACAGCTCCTTTTGCGGGGACAAAGGTACGAAAAAACCAGAGAAGCGCAAAAGAAATACTGACTTTTCTTTTGCACTTCCCAGGGCTGCATGCCAAATCTGATTCGCCTGACCCGCCCAAGCACTTTATTAGGATAAATGCCCCCAAATTCTCTCAGTAATCTCAGCACAGTCAGTTCCTGCGAATATACTGGGGCTTTCAGCGATTTCACAGCTAAATACGCCCCGGCTACTGAGAGGCGACCCTTCAAGGTCGTAATTACCCCGTACTTTTTTAGGTAATGATATAGCAGTTGACCCAGGAATCCTTCTCCGGCGGTAGCCACATTCCCGACCTGCGGTCGCCTACCCGTAGCCTTTCCCCTCCCCTTGAGGGGAGGGGAGCGCCATCCGGAAACACAAATTCAGGTCAACTGCTATATTGTTGCCCTTTTTTATCCGCAGGTCGTACCGACCTACGGCTACTAAGAGGCGACCCCTTCAGGGTCGATGTCAGCCCGTACTTTTATCCGTAGGTCGTACCTACCTGCGGCTTCGCCCCACCATCGCTTCGCCCCACCGTCGCTTCACTCCCCAATTGCTTCCTCCTCGTAATTGCCTTGAAGGGAGTGGAGCCCCATGCGGAAAAGTAAATCCTTGGCCCAACTGCAATATTGTTGCCTTTATCCTAGCATCCAGGTGGAGCGTTAAAATAATTAAAAGGTGCGTTTCCGTTGTCACTAAATGGCCGTTCTTGCGTATTATA
>JAILFU010000073.1 GCA_024697405.1 Prevotella sp. | reverse complement strand
GTCATTCGTTACAGCAAAAACTGTTGTCTCAAGCCTCAAAATGAAGAAAATGAGACCCATTAACATTTATTAAGTGCCTAATTCTAGGTTTTGTCTTAGAAATCAAGGGGAGGGGCAGGGGTGGGGTCTCTAATATCCTCAGCGAAGTTGTTATCGTCTGTGTACTCTCGGCGGAAAAAGTTACAGACCCCACCCCTGCCCCTCCCCTTGAGGGGAGGGGAGCGCCATCCGGCTTGTTCCTCTGACAGTTACGGTCTATTTAAAGGGCAATAACATAGCAGTTGACCTGATTTTACTTTTCCGCATGGCACTCCCCTCCCTTCAAGGGGAGGGGTAGGGGTGGGGTCTCTAATATCCTCAGCGGATCTCTCGGCGGAAAAAGTTATAGACCCCACCCCTGCCCCGGCTTCGCCCCACCGTCGCTTCGCTCCCCAATTGCTCCCTCCTCGCAATTGCCTTGAGGGGAGGGGAGCGCCATCCGGCTTGTTTCTCTGACAGTTACGGTCTTTTTAAAGAGCAACAACATAGCAGTTGACCTGATTTTACTTTTCCGCATGGCACTCCCCTCTTGAACCCTGCCCTTACGGGGAGGGGTAGGGGTGGGGTCTCTAATATCCTCAGCGGATCTGTTTTCGTCTGTGTACTCTCGGCGGAAAAAGTTAGAGACCCCACCCCTGCCCCGGCTTCGCCCCACCGTCGCTTCGCTCCTCAATTGCTCCGGCCCCCGTCGCTTCGCTCCCCAATCGCTCCCTCCTCGCGATTGCCTCGCAATTGCCTTGATGGGAGGGTAAAGGCTACGGGTAGGCGACCGAAGGTCAGGCGCTCGACCTCCGGTCGCTTGCTACCAAAGGGACGCAAGAATGTGGCTACCGCCGGAGAAGAATTCCTGTACCAACTGCTATATTGTTGCCTAATTGATCAAGTGTCAACTGCTATATCATTGCCTAATCAAAACGACGAACACGTCAAAACAGATACTCAATTCTTTTGACCTATATAACGTTTTTCCGCTGTAATGGGTGGCAGGGTGACAGAATGCCGATAGATAAAGGGTTTTCGGCCTGTCAACCTGGGTGACAAGGGTGACAAGAGGGTGACAAGAAGGTGACAGGAAGATGGCAGGAATCACCTTGTCGCCGTCAAGCATTCGTTTTCTCCGTATGGTGATAAGTTCCTAACGACTGATGGAGTGCTCCATTCGGAGCAGAAATCTTCAAATCTTTACAAATCTGACAAATATTTTGATAGATTTGACTAGATTTGTGCGATTTCTCGCCGCAGGTGACTACATGAGGATGTTATCACTACATAGAGTTCGTTTTCAAATAAAGGTGCTGTTCCGGCAAGCCCTAGGGATGTTTCTTTTGTTGAATTCTCTAGAGAATTGGAGCAAAAGGCGGCTCCTTTTGGGGAAGCGGGCACCGTTTTTTGGAGAATAGGACTACGGGCTATTATGCCAGGCTAGGTCTGTCACCCTTCTGTCACCCTTGACACCCAGGGTGACAGGCTGCGAACCCTTTATACATCGGCGTTCTGTCACCCTGTCACCCTTTGTTTGGAAATTCCAGATGTAGCGCGTAGCATTCGCTGCTGCTCACCCCCTGTCTGTTTAATCCACCTCTTCGTCGGCCTCGTATCCGCCCATCTCGCGGATGGCGTTCTTGAGCATGGTGTGCTGTCGGTAGAGATGGTTCACGGCTTCCTCGCCCTGTGTGTAGTCGTGCATAGGGCTCTTCAGGAAAAAGCTGAGGAAGCGCTGTGTGCCGTAGCGTCCGGCACGTGCGGCGAGGTCGATGAGCAGGCAGAGGTCGAGGCAGACGGGAGCGGCGAGGATGCTGTCGCGGCAGAGGAAGTTGATCTTTATCTGCATAGGGTAGTCGAGCCATCCTCGGATGTCGATGTTGTCCCAGCTCTCCTTATTGTCGTTGCGCGGCGGGTAGTAGTTGATGCGCACCTTGTGGTAGTAGCCGGCATAGAGGTCGGGCTGGTCTTCGGGCTTGAGGATGGTCTCTAGGGTGGAGAGCTTCGACACCTCCTTGGTGTGGAAGTTGGCAGGCTCGTCGAGCACCAGGCCGTCGCGGTTGCCCAGGATATTCGTCGAGAACCATCCGTCGAGTCCCAGGCAGCGGGTGCTGATGATGGGTGCGAAGCCGCTCTTGACGAGTGTCTGCCCGGTCTTGAAGTCTTTTCCGGCGATGGGCATGTGCGTCTTCTCGGCCAGCTCCCACATGGCGGGGATGTCGACCGTGGTGTTCGGGGCTCCCATGATGAAGGGACAGCCCTCTGAAAGGGCGGCGTATGCGTAGCACATCGACGGGGCGACATGCTCGCGGTCGTCGGCCTTCATGGCCTGCTCCAAGTCGGTCAGCCGGTAGTGCACCTGCTCGTTCACGGGGACGTAGATCTCGGTGGAGGCGGCCCAGAGCACGACGACGCGGGCGCAGGCCTGCTCGGCTTTGAAGCGGCGTATGTCGTCGCGCAGTGCTTCTACCATTTCCCAGCGGGTGGGCATCTGCTGTCCTCCGGCGGCGGTCTTCACGTTGTCGCCGTCCAGGCGCTTGGCGAAATTCTTGTCGAAGGCGGCGGCCATCGGCACAATCTGCTCCAGCTCCTCACGCACGGGGTCGATGTCGCTGCGTTTGAGCACCTCGGCATAGACTGCAGCCTGATAGGCATTCTGCGGATAGACGTCCCAGCAGCCGAAGACGATGTCGTCGAGACGGGCCAGCGACACGATGTCGCCGTAGTGCAGGTATTGCTTGTCGGAGCCTCTGCCCACGCGAATCTTGTCGTACTGGGTCATGGCCCCGACGGGCTTTGCCAGCCCCTTGCGAACCATCAGCACGCCTGTCATCAGCGTTGTAGCTACTGCGCCGTTTCCGACGATTAAGATTCCCAACTTGCCGTTTGCCGGCTTCACATTCTCTTGGTTCATATTGATGGTGGTTTTTAATGATGCTGTTTTCGCTGTTTCGGAGTGCAAAGTTACAAAAGAGTTGGGAGTTAGGAGTGAGAAGTTGGGAGTAATATGGCCGGCATTAACATTTTTTATTGTTCTTTTCTTTAAAAACTTCTAACTTCTAACTCCCGTCTCCTAACTTTTCACTACCTTTGCAGCTGAAACCCCACCCCTGCCCCTCCCCGAAGGAGAGGGAAGAGGCTACCGCCGGAGAGCAGGCCGAAAGGTGCTCCCTCCCTTCAATGGGAGAGCAGGGGTGGGGGCTCTAACTAAAAGAGAACTTTACTCCGCTCGGCTTTGCCGCTTCGCTCTGCGAAGAACTTTCTGAAGTATGAAAACGACCACAGATAGCACAGATTTAAAGGATTTTCCTTTCGATTTTAGCGGCCAAGCCGCGACTCTATTTGGATGACACAGATTCCATGTGGCGCAGCTAATCTGTGAAATCAAGATGAAATCTGTGAAATAGCGACAACCATGCGCAGCAATAATCTGTGAGATTTGTGTAATCTGTGGTAAAATAGAACTAGCAAAACTTGAATAACTTATAGAATTGAGGATATGGAAGAAATCAAGACCCAGCTGCCGGAGAATGCGTTCCGCGAGCTGAAAGAAGGAGAGGACTACGAGCCGCTGATGTCGCCGCGCGGCCAGTATCCGGAAGTGAATACGTGGTCGGTGACGTGGGGCGTGCTGATGGCTATGCTGTTCTCGGCTGCCGCCGCCTATCTGGGTCTGAAGGTGGGGCAGGTGTTCGAGGCCGCCATCCCCATTGCCATCATCGCCGTGGGCGTGTCGACGGCTGCCAAGCGCTCGAAGGCGCTGGGCGAGAACGTCATCATCCAGTCGATAGGTGCCTGTTCGGGTGCCGTGGTGGCCGGTGCCATCTTCACGCTGCCCGCCATCTACATCCTGCAGGCGAAGTATGGGGCTGAGATGTCGGCCTCCTTCGTACAGGTGTTCATGGCCTCTGCCCTGGGTGGTGCGCTGGGCATCCTGTTCCTCATCCCCTTCCGCAAGTATTTCGTGAAGGACATGCACGGCAAGTACCCCTTCCCCGAGGCTACGGCAACGACACAGGTGCTGGTGTCGGGTGCGAAGGGTGGCGACCAGGCGAAGCCGCTCATCGTGGCCGGCCTCATCGGTGGTCTCTACGACTTCATCGTGGCCACCTTCGGCTGGTGGAACGAGGTGGTGGCCACGCGCATGGTGGGCCTGGGCGAGCTGGTGGCCGACAAGGCGAAGCTGGTGTTCAAGGTGAACACAGGTGCCGCCGTGCTGGGCCTGGGCTACATCATCGGCCTGAAATATGCGCTCTATATCTGTCTGGGCTCGTTGGCCGTGTGGTGGCTCATCGTGCCGGGCATGTCGCTGCTGTTCCACGACACGGTGCTGAACCTGGGCGGCGAGACCATCAGCCAGACCGTAGGGCAGATGTCGCCCGAACAGATTTTTCGCACCTACGCCCGCTCCATCGGCATCGGCGGCATCGCCATGGCCGGCATCATCGGCATTGTGAAGTCGTGGGGCATCATCCGCTCGGCGGTCTCGCTGGCTGGCAGGGAGCTGAAGGGGAGTGCAGCGGCTGAGACAGAGGCCCAGCGCACGCAGAAAGACCTCTCGTTCAAGTTCATCGCCATCGCCTCGATGACGGCCCTGCTCCTCACCTTCGTCTTCTTCTGGCTGGGCGTGATGGAGAACATCTGGTTTGCCGTCGTGGCCATCCTGCTGGTGACGTTCATCGCCTTCCTCTTCACCACCGTGGCAGCGAATGCCATCGCCATCGTGGGTAGCAACCCCGTCTCAGGCATGACGCTGATGACGCTTATCCTGGCATCAGTGGTGCTCTCGGCGGTAGGACTGAAAGGCACCAGCGGCATGGTGGCCGCGCTGATTATGGGCGGCGTGGTGTGTACGGCCCTGTCGATGGCCGGTGCTTTCATCACCGACCTGAAGATAGGCTACTGGCTGGGCACCACCCCGCGCAAGCAGGAGTCGTGGAAATTCCTGGGCACGCTCGTCTCGGCGGCCACCGTGGGCGGTGTCATCATGCTGCTGAACGAGACCTACGGCTTTGCCTCCGGGCAGCTGGCTGCCCCGCAGGCCAACGCGATGGCCGCCGTCATCGACCCCGTGATGAGCGGGCAGGGTGCCCCCTGGGTGCTTTATGGCATAGGTGCCGTCATCGCCCTCATCATCAATTTCTGCGGCATGCCCGCCCTGGCCGTCGCCCTGGGCATGTTCATCCCGCTGGAGCTGAACACGCCGCTCGTCGTGGGCGGAGCCATCAGCTGGTGGGTGACCACACGCTCGAAGGACAAGGCCGTGAACGAGGCCCGTGGTGAGCGCGGCACACTCATGGCCAGCGGCTTCATTGCCGGTGGCGCGCTGATGGGCGTGGTGAGTGCGCTGATGCGCTTCGGCGGTCTGAACTTCGTCAGCGAGGAGTGGCTGGTGAACCCGCTGTCGGAGCTGGCAGCCCTGGTGGCCTACATCCTGCTCATCTGCTATTTCATCAAGGCAACGAAAGGGAAGTAATAAGTAAGAAGTAATAAGTAATAAGTAATAAGTAAGAAGTATGATTAGTTTTAAGCATTTCAAAAGGCTCATACTACCCGCAATCTTCCGTTGCAGGTCTAATCATACTTTTTACTTTTTACTTCTTACTTTTATACTACCCGCAATCTTCCGTTGCAGGTCTAATCATACTTTTTGCTTTTTACTTCTTACTTTTTGCCTCTTTCCCCTTTCTTCCTCTGCGCAGGAGGTGGGCGACCCGGAGTTTGTGCCTATGGTGAAGGTGAGCAAGACGGTGGTCGACGGCGACACCATCCAGTATATGGAGATGCAGAACGTCTACGTCTACCCCGAGCCTACCTTCAAGAACAAACGGCAGCAGCAGGCCTACACCCGTCTGGTGAGAAACGTGAAGAAGGTGCTGCCCATCGCCAAGGAGGTGCGCCAGATACTCATGGAGACGGCAGAGTATCTGGAGACCATCCCCTCGAAGAAGGAGCGTGAGGCCCACATGAAGCGGGTGGAGGCCGCCATCGTGGCCGAGTACAAGCCGAAGATGAAGAAACTCACTTTCTCGCAGGGCAAGCTGCTCATCAAGCTGGTGGACCGTGAGTGCCACTCCACGGCCTATGAGGCTATCCAGGCTTTCGTCGGCCCGGTACGTGCCGGCATGTGGCAGGCTTTCGCCTGGATGTTTGGCGCCTCGCTGAAGAAGGGCTACCGCCCCGACGGCGTAGACCGCCTCACCGAGCGTGTAGTGCTGATGGTGGAGGCGGGACAGCTGTGACGGCCATGGCCTGTAGGCTCACTCGGGAAATTCGTAAACCAGATACTGCACGTTGGGTTCGGTAGGATAGTTGGTGAGCCGCCCGGAGCGCGTGACGAAAGAGAGGATGCCCCGGTATACGCAGTTGCCGAAGGTGTATAGGTTTGCGTAGATATTGACGTAGTGAATACGTCGGGCGTCGTAGTTGAGAAGACGGTCGATGTTGATGACGGGCATTCCGTCGATAAACACCATAGCTGGCCAGGAACCGTCGTATGCCTCATCCTCTTTACGTACAACCAGCTGCGGCACACCCTTGATTTTCACTCGCCTGACGAGTTGCACATACTCGGTGAGCACTTCATTAATGGTGCGGAACTGCCGGTACTCGTCAAGATTGTAGCTCAGGTCGGGCTTGGTGCCAAACACAGTTTCGTCGTAGTCCAGCGGCACTCCGTCTACTGCCGTGTCGTCGGCATAGTCGCCCAGTTGCAGCTCACGCTTGGCTGGCGTGATGGCTATCTGATGGCGCTGCATGTCCATAGAGCGGGCTTCCACCTCGCTGCGGTTGTAGTGGAACACGAGATGCGGAAGCTTTTTCGGGAGCAGGGCGGCAAACGGGCTGATCATCTCGATGGGCAGGCTCTCGCCGGTGTAAGTGGCGGCTGAGAGCACCAGCGGCTGCTTGCCATGCAGGCCGAAGGTGAAGAAGAGGGCTGTGCTGTCGTTGACCATCTTCCCCTCAAAATAGTGAATCTGCTTCCCCACGATGCTGAGAGAGGGGTTTATCTGATGGCTCCTATAGGTTGTGCCGCCATAGACATTGCTGATGCGCGCCTTGATGATGTGCCCTTCCGTCTCGCGGATGTCCACCGGCTTCTCGTCTGCCAGGTCTGCCGCAGAAAGGCGTTCTCCCTCCCTCGTTGCCGAATAGCTCAGCGAGTCGCCGTCAGGGATGCTCACCCATTCTATATCGTCGTCCTCACTGCGTAGCAGCGGGTTTACGACAGCCACCAGCCTGTGGGTCACGTTAGCGTTGTCGCGGGTATAGACCGACAGCACATAGTAGCCGCTGTGGAGGTCGGCGGGCAGCTCGATGGTGCCGGTGCCCTTTCCCCCCTCAAGACTCATCACGATGCCTGCCGCCATGCTGTATGTGTCGCACAGTTCGGCGTAGGCAATGAGGGCGTCGTCGGTGACCACGCTCACCTTCATCGCCTCGCCGGCAAGATACCATGTGCGGTCGGTCTCTATACGTGCAGCAGAGGTGCTCAGTGCCAGCATCATGGCTGCCATAAGATATAGGATTCTCATTTTATTCTTCCATTTTTTTATATTTTCTAATTTTCTTCAAAGGGTGGCATATAGTCTGGCTTAAACACCGAAGCTCCCTTCAGGCGGACATCAAAGTCGAATGGATAAGCCCAATAGGTAGATAAGGGGTCGCCAATCATTCTTCCGTCATACCAGAGATAGAGCACCCATCCATTCTGCACCATTTTTATGCAGTCAATCTCAGAACAGCTGTCAAATATTTTCAGCGGTCCTGGCTCGGGGAGAATCCGGCTGATTTTGGTGCCGTCGATATACATGCGCTTACGGGCAACGTTCAGTGAGCATCCCACATAGCCGATGGCTCTGTTTGAGGAAGTGAGGCAGCGGATGTTGGTAGGCAGGGCTGAGGGCTGCGGGCTGAAAAGGCCGCCCATCTCCCATCCAGCCTGGATGCATGCCATGCCATATTCGTATTCTGCCTTGCTGATGGCCCGCTGGGTTACCTCGTTGCTGTAGTACCAGGAGACGCGCTCGTCGTCGCGGGGAATCTCCAGCAGCTGGTATCTGGTGAACTTGCCGCCGTCGTAATGGGCAGACGAGGCGGTAAGGATGGTCTCGTCGTGACCGTATTTCCATCCACGTTCCGGATACTTCTGCTCCTCTGTAAGGTTTTGTTTCGTCAGCGTGTTCAGGTCGAAATAAATCTTGGTTTCGCGAGCCGGACGCACCTCCCACGTTTCACCGTAGTTCCATGTGTAGTAGGTCATCTGGTCTGGGTCGTCGGGTGCAGCTGTTGTCAGCAGCACTTCCACGTTAGACAGCGAATCCTTCTGAAAGTACTCCAAGGTTTCAATGTCGGGCGTGCGAATGGGCTTCTCGGGGGTGGACTGCCAGGTGTCGCCGTTATATTCAATGGTCACATAGTATGACACATTGGGGTCGAGCTCTGGCGTGAAGCAGCCATAGATACCAGTGCCGTAATACGCTATATAATCAGAGTTCCACTCTTCGTACTGACGGACAACCTCAGGACATTCATACATCGACCCGTCGGTGCCGCAGATGGTGATCCTGGCACCGGAAACGTACTGTGCAGGCAAATAGTAATCATCTGAGGATGAAGAGGTATAATAATATTTATCACTTTCATGTCTGTCACTGATGGGAACCGACCACGTGAGCTGGAAAATGCAGTAGCTGTTGGAACAGATGGTGCCATCGACCACCAGCAAGCGGGACTCCGTCTCTGGCAGTTCTGCCTCATATTCCTCCACGCATGCCGTCGTCATGAAGAGGCCGACTAACGTGGAGAGGGCGTATTTGAAATATAATAACCTGTTATTCATACTAATTGAACTGCATATTGAGTGAGAAATAGGGGATGGCCGTACCAAACACCGAGAGCTTGTAGCCCTTTGTTTCCATGCCTTCTGTGACATAATAGATGTTGTAAGCATTCCTGCGGGCAAAGGCATTATACACACCTATTGAGAACGAGGTATGCACGAAAGAGGTGAGTTTGTGGGTAGGCTCGATGTTGAACGCCACATCGCATCGCACGTAGTCGGGGATGCGGTAGGAGTTGCGTTCTGTATAGAAGGGCAGGAAGTATCCCAGCCGCTGGTTATAGTATCTGCCTGCCGGTACGGTGGTTGGCCGGCCAGTGGCGTAGTTGAAGTTGCTTGACAGGCTGTACCGCTCGGTAAACTTGAAGTTGAGCACAGCCTTCACCTCATGTGGCCTGTCATACTCGGAGGGGAACCACTGGCCGTCGTTCACCGGTGTAGCCACGCGAGGGTCGTCCTGCCGCAGGAAGGTGCGTGAGAAGGTGTAGTTTATCCATCCGTTCAACCTTCCGAAAGGCTTCTTGGCCTGCAGCTCCACGCCGTATGCCTTGCCTTTGGTCGAGATGACGTCGGTTTCAAGGTGATGGTTCATCAGCAGTACAGCAGAGTTGCGGTAGCTGAGATAGTCGCCGACATGTTTGTAGTAAACTTCGGCCGAGAACTCATATTTCTTGTCATCTGTCTCCTTATAGATGCCTACAGCGGCCTGCCAGCCGTTCTGTGGCTTGATGTTGACGTCGGAAAGCTTCCAGATGTCGGTAGGTGACATGATGGAAGTATTCGACACTTTATGGATATACTGGTGCATGGTGTTGAAGCCGGCCTTCAAAGAGAGGCCTTCCTGAAGGGCATAGCGGGCCGACAGGCGCAGCTCGGGCGCATGCCAGGTCTTGATGATGCCTGTCTCGCGGCGTGTCTCCAGCAGCGAGCCCTCCGACGGCAGTTCGCCGTCGGCATAGATGTTTACGTCGCGGGGACCGAAGGCATTGAACACGGAATAGCGCAAACCGGCAGAAACCGTCAGCTTGTCGGTGAGCGAGCGCTCATAGTCAACGTATGCAGCGCTCTCCAATGCCTTTTCCCGCTGCAGCTGATCTGCATCGACGCACGATTCCTCGCCCAAGGGCTCAAACTTGCCAGCCTGCACATTGTAATGCTGCACGGAGAGGCCATACGAGAGGTAAGAGGTGAGAGAAGACTGGTCGGAGGTGAGGCGATGGCGGATATGCAGCTTTGCCCACAGCTGGTCAATGCCGAAGCTCAGCCGGGAGGCCATGGTCGTTATGCCCCTGTCGTCATTGAAATAGTCATAGTGGTCGAGACCGGCAGAAAGCGTGGCCGTCATTCGCTCGTTCAGGATGGAACGCCACTCTGCAGAGGCGTTGCGGTTCTGGTAGCCATAGCTGTCCTTTGAGCTGAACGAGAACTTGTCTTTGCTCCAATAGCCATAGATTTTGAGGCGGTGCATACTATTGAGCCTCCAAGTCAGCACGCCGCCGTAATCATAGAAGTTTGCACTGCCGTTCTTGTAGCCGCTCTTCTCTGGCAAATGCTTCAGCATCCAGTCGCTATAGGTGGTACGGCCGTTCAGCAGCAGCGACACCTTCTCCTTGACGATGGGTATCTCAAGGTTGGCCTTGCTGGTAAGCCCGCCAATGCTGGCCGAACCGGTAAACTTCTGCATGTTGGCCTCCTTAGAGGTCACTTTCAGCACACTGCTTATCCTGCCTCCGTATTCAGCAGGAATGCTCGACTTGAACAGCTCCACATCCTCGACCGCATCAGAATTGAACGACGTGAACAATCCGAACAGATGGGACGGGTTATACACGGTGCCGCCATTGAAAAGAATGAGGTTCTGGTCGGTGGCTCCTCCTCGCACATTGTATCCGCTGGAAGCCTCGCCAACGGTAGTGACACCAGGTAGCGTGAGCACAACCTTCATGATGTCCGACTCGCCAAAGGCCGACGGGATGTTCTTCAGCAGCTGGGGCTTGAACTTCTCAGAGCCCATCATCATGTTTCGCACAGCCGACTGCCGGCCGCCTACAACGACAATCTCGTCAAGCTCCTGGTCGTCGGCAATACTTGCCCTTGCCTTCTTCACGCCAGGCACCACATAGACCTTTGTTCTTGAAGAGGCCACTGCCACAGTGTCGTTGTCAAGAACAGGAATGCCGGGGATGAGGTGAGCGTTTAGAGTGGAGAGGTTTGCTACCGCAGTGTCTTGTTTAGCGTTTAGAGTGGAGCGTGTGGCGTTTGCTGCCGCAGTGGTTTCTGGCGTGGTAGCAAACGCTACGCTCTCAGTTCTCAACTCTAAGCTTAAAAGCTTCAGGCTCCTCTCCCGCTCCTTCTTTGAGAAGGAAAGCCGGTGCTGTTTCACAAGCTGCCTGATTTGCGCTTTCTGCTCAGGGAAGAGCTTTTCCACGTCGGCTGCACGCTTCACGTGATGCTTTTCCCCTTCAGGAGTAATGAGCGTATATTGCTCTTTGGTGGTGAGAATCTTTAGTACTTTCTTCCCTCCTGAAATGTCTTCACCACTATACACCTTCCATACAGTATGATAAAGATGTATGCCGTTACTCTTTCCGTCGCAGAGAAGAGCAGCGTATCGAGAACCATCCTCTGGGTCGTGCACATAGCGGTGGCCATCCATCTCAAACCAGTCAATGTGTTCTTGTGCAGGAAGACAGAAGTAACTTCCCACAGGTGAAAGCACGGCAACTCTTTGTTTCAACTGGTCGAAACGGAGTTGTACATTGTCATAAACCACACCATAATAGCTGATACGGCCTTTATACAAATTGGTGCTGCCTTTATAGAAGGGGATGTCGTACCACTGCGATGTTTGGTACTGAGGTTCTATCTCCCCCACATACAGACGGGCAAAATCGGAAGCAGAGGAAAAATAATCCTGCGCTCCAACATGCTGTACGAAAGCCATCATACAGACAAATACCAACGAATACTTTTTCATGTCTTTATCTATAACGTAGAAACGCTCAAAATACTGCATGAGAACAGCAGCCTTTAACAAACTTTTAACAATACTCCCTCCCTCAGTCACCGTGAGAGGGAGCGCCCGAAGCTTTTTTGTCCGTTGCCCCGCCTTCTAGGCGGGAATCACCGCGTGCGTCCAAGCGAGTTGAATTGCATGTTTCTAGCGTACAGGTAAAAAAAGAAAGGATTTTCTTTTGTTTTGCGCTCAACTTTTCGTACCTTTGCAGAAAAATACACAGAAGATGAAAAAGACGATATTGACGATGACTCTTCTCCTGCTGGTGGGCGGTGCTGCCTTGGCTCAGGGCACGGTGGCCGACTACAAGCGTTCCGCTGCCATTCGCGGCAAGTATTCAGGGAAAATGATGTTTGGCGATGTCAACGTTCACCGTATGCGCGGCGATGGACACAAGTTCTGGTATTCCGTGTTCAACGGCGACTCTACAATCTACAAGGAGGTGGACTGCGACAAGAACACGGTGACGTTGCTGCCCGGAAACCCGGAGCCGCCGCGCCCCCGTCGCTGGCAGGGTGGGGGAGGCCCTCAGCGCCACTGGATGGAAGTGCCCGACGAGAAGGACGGCATGCGTGTGTCGCCTGCCGATAGTACGCTGGTGATTTTCCACCGCGACAATAACCTTTGGCTTGGCCATACCTCCCGGCCTCGGCCCTTTTCCTTTGGAGGCCGGCGGGAGCTGCCCGACGATGCCCGTCAGCTGACCACCAACGGCGATTCCACCTACTACTACTCCGCTTGGGGAAGCTTCTCGCCCGACGGCCGCTACTATGCCACCGTGCGCATCAAGCCCGCTCCGAAGCACTATGTCTACTATGTGGAGTCCATGCCCCGGGGAAGTGAACAGCCCGTGCTCCACAAGCAGGAGTATGCCAAGCCCGGAGACTCGCTGAACTATCGTGTGCCGGTGGTCGTGGAGGTGGCTACTGGCCGTGTCGTGGAACCGTCGACGGAGCTGTTCCGCCACCAGTACGAGGTGTCGGCTCCACAGTGGGACAAGAACGGGCGTACGCTGACCTTTACTTTCAACGAGCGCGGCCATCACACCTACCGCCTGCTGGAGCTGGATGCCGAGACAGGCAATGTGCGCACACTTATTGAGGAGACAAACGAGAAATACGTGAACTATAATCGCCTCTACCGTCACGACTTTGAGGACGGACGCCGCATCCTCTGGACCAGCGAACGTGACGGCTACAACCATATCTACTTGTACAACCGCCAGAAAGCCCAGCTTGTCAGGCAGGTGACCAAGGGCGAGTTCTATGTGCGTTCCATCCAGCATATCGACGAGAAGAACGGCATTGTCTACTTCTCTGCGAACGGTCCCACTGGCCTGCGCGACAGTGACAAATCAAAGTCTACGTCAGAAGAGGATCCCTACCTGATACATTATTATAAAATAGGGCTGGACGGCAAGCATCTGGTTTGCCTCACCCCTGAGGAGGGAAACCACCGCGTGACTTATACCGAAGACATGGCCTACCTCATCGACACCTACAGTACCGTCACCACACCGCCCGTCACCGTGCTGCGTAGTGCGAAGGACGGGAAGGTGTTGCGCACGCTGGAGACAGCCGACATCAGTCGCCTGGAGGCAGAAGGATGGAAGGCTCCCGAGGTGTTTGTGGCACCGGGGCGCGATGGGGTCACCCCGATGTGGGGCCTCATCCAGCGGCCCTCGAACTTCGACCCCACGAAGAAATACCCCATCATAGAGTATATCTACAGCGGCCCTGGTGACCAGTATGTGCCGAAGACGTTCACGCCCTGGCTCTACTATCTGCAGGACCTGGCCGAGCTGGGATTCATCGTGGTGCAGGTCGACGGCATGACCACCTCTTTCCGCAGTCGTGCCTTTGAGGAGGTGTGCTACAAGAACCTGAAGGATGCCGGCTTCCCCGACCGCAAGGCTTGGATACGTGCTGCTGCAGAGAAATATCCCTATATGGACATCGACCGGGTGGGCATCTACGGCTGCTCGGCCGGCGGGCAGAACGCCATGGCCGCCGTGCTCTGGCATGGTGACTTCTACAAGGCAGCCTATGCCGCCTGCGGCTGCCACGACAACCGCATGGACAAGATTTGGTGGAACGAGCAGTGGATGTCGTACCCCATCGACAGCAGCTATGTGGAATGCTCTAACGTGGAGAACGCCTGGCGCCTGGAGCGCCCGCTGCTGCTCGTCGTGGGCGAGCTGGACGATAATGTTGACCCCGCCTCGACCATGCAGGTGGTGGCCGCGTTGCAGAAGGCCGGCAAGGACTTCGACCTCGTGGTCGTGCCCGGAGCCCACCACACCATGGGCGAGACCTTCGGCGAGCACAAGCGTGCCGACTTCTTCGTCCGCCATCTGCTGGGTGTGGAGCCGCCGAAGTGGAACGAGCTGAGAAAGTGAGAGGTGATGGAGCGCATCTACGACGATCTGTTCATCGACTTTGACGACACGCTGTGCGACACCCGGGCCGGCGCGCAACAGTCGCTGTACGACCTGTTCGAGGAGTTCGGGCTGGGCCGCTGGTTCGACAGTGCCGACGATTTCATCGTGCCCTATTGGCAGGCGAACATCGACCTCTGGCAAAGCTACGCCAAGGGGGAAGTGACGCGCGAATACCTCATCGTGGAGCGTTTCCGCCGGCCGCTGAGCCAGGGGCATGGGCTGGCTCCGACCGAGGAGCAGTGCCTCCGCATGAGCGACCGCTTCCTCGAATTCTGTGTGGAGAACACGGGACCGCTGGACGGCGCCCAAGAGCTGGTTGACTATCTGCGCCAGCGCGGCTACCGCCTGCACCTCTGTTCGAATGGCTTCCATGAGGTGCAGTTCCGCAAGCTGCGCAACTGCGGGATGGATGGCTGCTTCGACAGCGTGATACTCAGTGAGGATGCCGGGGTGAACAAACCTCGGAGCGGATTCTTCGACTACGCTTTCCAGGTGTCGCAGGGAAAACCAGCAACCACAGTGATGATTGGCGACGGGTGGGACTCCGACATGCGCGGAGCCATCGACTACGGCCTGGACACCATCTTCTTCAACCGCTTCCCCGACTATCCGCCCCCAGAACCCGTGACCTATGAGGTCCACCGCCTGGAAGACATCAGGGGGATTCTCTGAGGAAGTCGAGATGTCGAGACGTCGAGAAATCGAGATGTCGAGATGTCGAAATCTCGAAATCTCGAAACATCGAAATCTCGAAACATCGAAATCTCGAAATGTCGAAACATCGAAATCTCGTTAATTGAAATAATATGTTTTTTGTCTTTCTGATTGTTGCCATCTTTGTGCTGGGCTACGCCGCTATCGCACTGGAGGCATTTACCAAAGTGAACAAGGCGGCGGTGGCGCTGCTGATGTGTGTGCTGTGCTGGACGGCCTACTGCCTGATGCCCGGCCACGACCTGTCGTTGCTGCCCGAAGGGCTGGGTGAGACGGCCGAGACGCTGTTCTTCCTGATGGGAGCGATGACCATCGTGGAGATAGTCGATGCCAACGGCGGCTTCAACTTTGTGCGCGACACGCTGAAGACGCGCTCCAAGCGCAAGCTGATGTGGCGCGTGGCCTTCATGACGTTCTTTCTCTCGGCCATCCTCGATAACCTGACCACCAGCATCGTGATGATCATGGTGCTGCGGAAGCTCATTCAGGAACCGAAGGAGCGGCTCATCTATGCCTCGCTGGTCATCATCTCGGCCAACAGCGGCGGTGCCTTCTCGCCCATTGGGGACGTGACGACTATCATGCTGTGGATCAAGGGCATGGTGAGCACTGGCGGCGTGCTGACCGAGCTGTTCATCCCCTCGCTGGTGTCGATGGTGGTGCCTGCGCTGCTGCTCTCGCTGCAGCTGAAGGGGAAGTTCGACAAGGCGCAGAACCTGCATGTGGCTGAGATATCGAACTTCACCAAGCGCCAGCGGCAGATTATCTTCTGCTTCGGCGTGGGTGGTCTGATGTTCGTCCCTGTGTTTAAGACACTCACCCACCTGCCTCCCTATATGGGCATCCTCCTGGTGCTGGGCCTGCTGTGGACCATCACCGAGGTGTTCAACCGCCGCTTCGAGGAGAGCGACCCGATGGCGAAGCGCGTCACCCATCTGCTCTCGCGCATCGATATGGGCACCATCCTCTTCTTCCTCGGCATCCTCATGGCTGTGCTCTGTCTGAAGCAGGTGGGCGTGCTCAATGCCATGGGCGACGGCCTGAACCATGCCTTCAACGGCAACCCATACCTCATCACGGGCATCATCGGCGTGCTCTCCTCGATAGTGGACAACGTGCCGCTGGTGGCCGCCTGCATGAATATGTACGACGTGGTGCCGGAGACCATCTATGCCGTCGACGGCTCCTTCTGGCAGCTGCTGGCCTACTGCGCCGGCGTGGGCGGGTCGATGCTCATCATCGGCAGTGCTGCCGGCGTGGTTGTCATGGGCCTGGAGAAGATTACCTTCGGGTGGTACATGAAGAAAATCTCCTGGCTGGTATTCGTGGGGTACATCTGCGGCATCCTCGTCTACGCCCTAGAGAAAGCCATCCTGTTCTGACATGAAGTAGAAGGACGAAGTTAAAGACAATAATAAGCAAAAGCTTTTTGAACATTTTTGTCCCTGTAAAGAAGAAATAAACCTGATTAAAGTATATGTTTTTATGAAAAAGACTCTGCTAGTTTTATCATTTATCATTTGTCATTTATCATTTAGCAGCGTAACTGCGCAGTCGTCGTTCGGCGAGAAACCCAAGCTGGTGGTGGGCATCGTAGTCGACCAGATGCGGTGGGACTACCTGAGCCGCTATTACGACAAGTTCACCGACGACGGTTTCAAGCGGCTTATCGACCAAGGCTACTCGTGCAACAACTGCCTCATCAACTATGTGCCCACGATAACGGCCATCGGTCATGCCTCCATCTATACAGGTACCACACCGGCCTACCACGGCATCTGCGGCAACAACTTCTACATCAACGGGAAGAAAACCTACTGTTGTAGCGACTCGACGGTGCTGCCCGTGGGCAGCGGCAGCGACAAGGGAAAGATGTCGCCCCGCAACATGGTTGCCACGACCATAGGCGACCAGCTGCGCCTGCATACCGACTTCCGCTCGAAGGTCATCGGTGTCAGCTATAAGGACCGTGCCTCCATCCTGCCTGCCGGCCACTCGGCTAATGCCGCCTACTGGCTCGACCTGAAGAACCGCTGTTTCATCACTTCCACCTATTATATGGACAAGCTGCCGAAGTGGGCACAGGAGTTCAACAAGCAGCTGGGCAAGGACAAGGAATTCAAGAAGTTGGGTGAGGACATCGGACTGTCACCCCACTGTGGCACTATCACCACCGACATGGCCATCGCCGCCCTTAAGAACGAGAATCTGGGCAAGGGCGATCAGACCGACATGCTCTGCGTGAGCTACTCGCAGACAGACGTCATCGGTCATAAATATGGTACGCGCGGAAAGAATACCGACGATGCTTACCTGCAGCTGGACCGCGACCTGGGCCGCCTGCTGCGCGCCCTGGACGAGCAGGTGGGGCGCGACAACTACCTCCTCTTCCTCACTGCCGACCACGGTGCCGCCCACAACTGGATGTTCATGCAGGACCACAAGCTGTCGGCAGGGCCGTGGAATAGCGGGGAGATGGTAGAGCGGATGTCCAACGGCATCGGCGAGACGGGCAAGTATATTGCCGACATTCTCGACTACCGCATCTTTCTGGACTGGGGAAAGATACGCGAACAGGGACTTGCCACTTCCAACATAGAACAGCGTGTGCTTGGCGAAGTGCAGAAAGAACAGAATGCCGTTTTTGCCGCTGTCTACAAAGACCTGGCCAGCAGTGCGCTGCCGCCGCTGCTGAAGGAGCGGGCGTTGATGGGCTATTATCCCGGCCGTTCGGGCGACATCGTTTTCTTCCCCCGTCCCGGCTACTATGAATACGGCAAGTCATCATCGCCTACAGGAACGACGCACGGCGAGTGGAATCCCTACGATGCCCACATCCCCTGCCTGTTCTTCGGATGGAAGGTGAATCACGGAGCCACCTCGCGTGAGGTGCACATCACCGACATCGCCGCCACCATCTGCCAGCTGCTGCACATCCAGCAGCCCGATGCCTGCACGGGGCAGCCCATCACGGAAATCACGCGATGAGCTGCCCCGGTGGCTGAACTGCTGTCGCAGCTTGCTTGATTCGTCACTTCAGTTCAAACACGCGTGAGCAATATTCCTCGCGCAGGGGAACTTCGATGCCCACGTCCATGAGGAAACGGCCGGAGAACTGCTTGCCGCTGAGCGAGCAGGGCTTCTGTCCCACACGCACATTCTTCTCCGTCAGGGTGTAGGTCTTGGCGGGGTCGAGACCGGCCAGGCGCAGACGCGGCAGGGGCTGGTCGTAATAATTCTCAACTTTGTAGACAAAGAGCACGGCCTGTGTCTTCTGGTCGTTGCTGTAGAGAATGCTGCTGACGCCTTTGTGGTCGTAGGGCGAGAGCAGGCGGTAGAGATTGCCCGTCTGCACCAGCGGACGCAGCTGCTTGTAGTCGGCGAAGCAGGCGGTGCACTGCTGGCGCTCCTCGTCGGTCATCTGCGTCGGCTGCAGCTCTATGCCCAGACGGCCGCTCATAGCCACGTCGCAGCGGAACTTCACGGGGATGACACGCCCGCCGGTGTTCCAGTAGGGACAATGGTTGATGTGGCAGGCCATGGCGTTGGCGGGGAAGAAGAGGCTGGTGCCGTACTGGATGTAGACGCGCTGCAGGGCATCGGTATTGTCGCTCACCCAGAACTCGTCGAAGTAGGGCAGCAGCCCGTAGTTGGCACGCCCTCCGCCGCTGGCGCAGTCCTGGATGACCAGGTCGGGATATTTCTCACGGATGCGCTTCAGCGTCTTGATGAGGCCGAGGTGGTAGTCCACGTAGATATTGCTCTGCTTGGCCTTCGGCAGGTAGGTGGAGCCGTAGTTGGAAATGGGACAGTTGGCATCCCACTTGATATAGGCAATCTCCGGATATTGGGTCATGAGGTTGTCGACCACGCCAAAGACAAAGTCCTGCACCTTCGGGTTGGTCATGTCGAGCACCACCTGCGTGCCGCCACGGCCCTTGCGCAGGTCGCGGCCCGGACGCTGGAGTACCCAGTCGGGATGCTGGTCGAAAAGCTCACTGACGGTATTCGTCATCTCCGGCTCAATCCAGATGCCGAACTTGATTTTCCGCTGACGGGCGGCGTCGGTCAGGGCCTTGATGCCGTTGGGCAGCTTCTTCTTGTCCACCACCCAGTCGCCGAGGCTGGAGTCGTCGACCTTCCGGGGATATTTGTCGCCGAACCAGCCGTCGTCCATCACGAAGAGCTCGCCGCCGAAAGCAGCGATGTCGTCCATCATCTTGATGATTTTCTCCTCGGTGATGTCGAGGTAGATACCCTCCCACGAGTTGAGCAGGATGTCGCCGGTCCGCATGGCGCGGTGGAACATGCCTTCCTTACGTGCCCAGTTGTGGAAGATGCGGCTGACGCCGCTCATGCCCTCGGTAGAGTAGGCCATGGCCAGGCGTGGCGTCTCAAACACCTCCTTCGGTTCCAGGATATACTCGCTGGCCGTGGGGTCGATGCCGGCGTAGACATGGTGCTCGCGGTGGCTGACGGTGTTCATCCGCAGCTCGAAGTTGCCGCTCCAGCAGAGGGCCAGGCCGATGGTGCGCCCGGTGAGTTCCTGCGGCCGGCCGTCGAGGGAGAGCATCAGCTCCGGCGCGTCGAGATGGGAGTTGCGGGTGCCGTCGCTGTTGCGGACGGTCTTCATGCCCAGTGTCAGCGGCTCCTGCGTGATGTCGGCTTCTGCGGCCCAGTTGCCGTGGAGGTGGGTCACCCACACGTCGCCCTGGCGCAAGGTGAGATGGCCGCTGTCGAATCGCTTCAGCGTGACAGCTTTCTTTTCCTGATGGGAGATCTCCGTCCAAGTCTCGATGACGTCGACATTCTTGTAAGCTTTGTAGAACAGCTTAACCGTGACAGGCATCAGCTTGTCCTGCATGGTAAACGTGTGAATGATGGCTTTTCCGTCGTCACTCCGGCTGTAGTCGCTGACCTGCAGCTCCAGGTTCTGGTCGCCGTCGAAGTGCTGCACTTGCAGGGCAGGCAGGTGGACGGCATCCACCGAGCCGAAGGCGGGCAGGGCCTCAAAGCTGAAGGCCGAGCCGGCATCGCGCAGCTCAGTGGCAGTGGCGCTCTTGTCGCCGTAGTACAACTGTCGCAGGTCGCCGCCTTCCCAAGCGGTAAGCAGCAGCTGCGTGTTAGGGGTCTCAATCTTCACGTCGCCTTGCCAGGCGGAGGCTGTCAGGGCTCCCATCATCGAGAGGGCTCCCAACAAAATGGTTTTCTTTGTCATCGTTTTAGTTATTACAAGTATCGTTCGTTACTATTGACCTTTAACCAATTATCTTTTTATGAACAACGAATGAAGACGAATCACACGAATTGGACGAATTGCATTTCATTTTACGAATTGTACGAATTACGCTACGCAATCATTTTGTGTCATTCGTGAAATTCGTCTTAATTCGTTGTTTAAAGAAAAAATGTAAATCAATCACATGTACCCCAGCCAGCGGAGGATGTCGTTGAGGTTGGCCACCACCATGAGCAGCACCAGGATTCCAAAGCCCACGTACTCGGCGCGCACCATGAACTGTTCAGAAGGCTTGCGCCGGGTAATCATCTCGTAGAGCAGGAACAGCACGTGGCCGCCGTCGAGGGCGGGGATGGGCAGGATGTTCATGAAGGCGAGGATGATGCTCAGGAAGGCCGTCATCTGCCAGAAGATATGCCAGTCCCAGGCGGCAGGGAACAGGTTGCCGATGGCACCGAAGCCACCGACGGACTTGGCTCCCTCGGCGGTGAAGACATACTTCATATCGCCGACATAGGAGGCCAAGACATCCCACCCATACTTGATGCCGGCAGGGAAGCTCTCGAAGAAACCATATTCCACCGTGACAGGCTCATAGAGGGCCGGAAGCGTCTTGACCATGAAACCTAACTTCAGGTCGGATGTCAGCACCACCTTCGCCGTGTCTGCCTTGGCATCGGTGCCATAAACCAGCGTCACCGTGCGGGCCTTGAGGCTGTCGGCAGGACTTGCTGCTGCAGCCAGCATGTCGGCACGATGGGCCAGCAGGTCGCTGAAGGTGTTATAGGAGTCCACGGGTTTGCCGTTCATGGCCAGTATCTTGTCACCCTTCTGCATGCCAATCTTTGCGGCCGGTGAACCAGGCAGTACGCTGTCGACGGCTGCCGGAATGATGGGACGGACAAAAGCCGGGTCGGCCTTGATCATGTTCAGCAGGTTCAGGTCGCCAGGCAGGGCGATGCTCATGGGTTTGCCGTCACGGATGATATCCACGCGGTGGGCCTCGGAGATATCGCGGTAGAGATTGCCGGAGAACTCCTTGAAGGCCTTGGTCTCGGTGCCTACGAGGATGTCACCGTCCTGGAAACCGTATGACTTAGCCTCCTGGTTGAACTTCATACCCAGCGACATGTTCTTGACGGGGATGTAACTCTCGCCCCAGTAGAAGAGTATCATGGAGTAGATGAACAGGGCCAGCAGGAAGTTGACGAGCACACCGCCAATCATGATGAGCAGTCGCTGCCAGGCCGGTTTTCTGCGAAACTCCCACAGCTCAGCAGGTTTCTTCATCTGTTCGGTATCGAAACTCTCGTCAATCATACCGGCTATCTTACAGTAGCCGCCAAGGGGTATCCAGCCAATGCCATACTCGGTATCGCTGTTCTTGGGTTTGAACTTGAAGAGACTGAACTTCCAGTCGAAGAAGATATAGAACTTCTCCACCCTCACACCGAAGAGTTTGGAGAAGAAGAAGTGGCCGCCCTCGTGGAGGAACACGAGGATGGACAGGGACAAAATGAGTTGTAATGCTTTAATTAAGAAAATTTCCATTGATCTAATACCTATTTATTATAATAAGGAGGACGCGATGCGGCGGGCTTCGGCATCCGTGGCGACATAGGTGTCGTAGTCGGGTGTGGCCGAGAAGGTAGCCTGCTGCATGGTCTTACTGATAATGTCGCTCATCTGGAGGAAGGAGCAGCGGTCTTCCAGGAAGGCGCGATTGACAATCTCGTTGGCGGCATTGACGATACACGGCATGTTACCACCCTTCTGGATAGCCTCATAGGCCAGTGCCAGACAGCGGAACTTCTGGAGGTCGGGTTCGAGGAATTCCAGGTTGTGCGTGGCGAAGAGGTCCAGTCGGTCGCCGCTGAGCGGCAGTCGCTGGGGGAAGGAGAAGGCATACTGGATGGGCAGTCGCATGTCGGGAACGCCCAGTTGTGCCTTTACGGCACCATCTTGGAACTGCACGGCACTGTGGACAATGCTCTGCGGATGGACGAGTACCTGTATCTGGTCGGCCTTGACGCCGAAGAGCCACTTGGCCTCGATGACCTCAAAACCCTTGTTCATCATGGTGGCGCTGTCGATGGTAATCTTCGCACCCATATCCCAGGTGGGATGGCGCAGGGCATCAGCCTTGGTGACCGTCTGCAACTGGTCCATGGTGAAGTTGCGGAAGGGACCGCCGGAAGCCGTCAGCAGAATTTTCTCGATAGGGTTTTGCTCCTCACCCACCAGACTCTGGAAGATGGCCGAATGCTCACTATCCACGGGCAGGATGGGAGTATGGTACTCGCTAGCCAGCTGGCCGATGAGTTCACCGGCTACCACCAGTGTCTCTTTATTAGCCAGGGCAATGGCCTTTCGGGCCTTGATGGCATGGATAGTGGGAGACAGTCCTGCGAAGCCCACCATGGCCGTCAGCACCATGTCAATGGGTCCAGCCTCGACGATTTCGTCCAAGGCCTGTCGGCCGGCATAGACCTTCACGTCGGGCAGGTCGCTCATGAGGCTTTTCAGGGCGTCATAGTGCTGCTCGTTGGCGATGACGATGGCTGCCGGACGGAAGCGGTGGGCCTGCTCGGCCAGCAGTTCCACGCGGTTGTTGGCCGTCAGGGCATAGACCTCGTAGCGGTCGCTGTGTTCCTCGATGACCTCGAGGGCCTGTGTGCCAATAGAGCCTGTAGAGCCCAGGATGGCTATCTGTTTCTTTCTGATTTCGTTCTTTGTTTTCATAGGTTATAGTTCAAGAAGACCGTCAGGGATATTCATGACAATCTGTTCCTGTTTGGTATCGATATTCATGATGAGCTCATCGCTGGCCGGAATCAGGGCACCATTGTCCAGTTCGAAGAGCACATTGGCCGTCTGGTCGTTGATAGAAGTGATGGTACCCACCACCTTATTCGTTTTGGCATCTATCAAATCGAAGCCCTCCAGCAACTCGAGGATAGGGGCCTCATTCTCCGCATCGGCCAGATCGCGGGGGAAGAAGACATCACAGCCCGTCAGCTCCGAGGCGCGCTGCTGAGTATCGACATCCTTGAACTTGACGAAAGCCAGGTAGCCGTTGCGGAACCGGTAGGACTCCATGAAGAAGGGCACGAGGATACCCTCTACTTCCAACACCAGGTAGTCACACTCCACACGGTCGAAGATGTCGTCATCAAAATGAAAAAACAACTCACCCTTCACGCCGTGCGGCTTGCCGAGACGGCCAATCTTAAAGACTTCTTCTCTTTTTATCATGCGTCAATCCTTTCTATATGAGCACCGAGGGCACGAAGACGGTCTTCGATGTGTTCGTAACCACGGTCTATCTGTTCTATGTTACTGATGG
>JAILFU010000054.1 GCA_024697405.1 Prevotella sp. | reverse complement strand
TAATCGCTGGACATAAAGATGGCGCGAGTCTGATTCTGTGCATTTGTTCCAAGGCATCGCCAAACGCCTACCTACTAATACAAGTCTCAGCTCGCGCCTAAACGCGAACATCAACTTCTATCATCTCGTAGGTTAATATTTGGCAATAATATAGCAGTTGGCACAGGAATTCTTCTCCGGCGGTAGCCACTCCCCTCCCATCAAGGGGAGGGGAAAGGCTACGGGTAGGCGAGCGCAGGTCGGGCGCTCGACCTCCGGTCGCTTGCTACCAAAGGGACGCAAGAATGCGCCATGCGGAATAATTGATAAAGTGTCAACTGCTATATCGTTGCCCATTTTTTTGAAAAAGCATGAATTATTTTGAAAAGGGCCGTCTGAAACGCCTACACGCGCGCGCGTGAGGCATTTTTTGGCGCTACAAGCGCTACTTTGACAGCTAACTTCCTGGAATGCACGCCATTGCTTGTAGCTACATCGCTCTTTTTGGCGCTACTATTGTAGCTACAGTTACTAACGGCGGCAGTATTTCCCCAAACGGCGGCAGTATTTTTTCAAACGGCGGCAGTATTTCCCCAAACGGCGGCAGTATTTCCCAAAACGGCGGCAGTATTTTCCAAAACGGCGTGCGTATTTTTCCAAACGGCGGCAGTATTTTCTCAAACGGCGTGCGTATTTTCACTCATCATTGCTCTCTGCCTGTAGCTACTATGGTAGCTCCAAAAAGAGCGGTGTAGCTACCGACAACTGCCTGCCATTCAGCACGTTTAGTGCCAAAGTAGCGCTTGTAGCGCGATTTTTCTGTTTTTGCCTAGTTAATAAAAAAAGAGAGATTCTAGCCTAAAGATATGAATTATTGCAAAATTATCACTATCTTTGTACCCGATTTATTATTTATACCGATAAAAACTATTCAGACACGAAGACAAGATATGAAGAGACCTACTTTTAGCACAGCCTTGGCGGCGCTGTTTCTTACAGCGGTGCTGGCGGTAGCGTGCGACGGGGAGAAACAGAAAAGCCATGAGGCAGTTCAATACCAGACGATGGTGGTGGGTCAGAAGGACATGACGCTCGACCGCCAGTACAGTGCGCGGCTGACGGGCCGTCAGATTGTGGAGGTGCGCCCGCAGGTGTCGGGCTGCATCACGCGCATCCTCACGGGCGAAGGCGAGGCCGTGCGCAAAGGGCAGACGCTGTTCGTCATCGACCAGGTGCCTTACCGGGCTGCGCTGGAGGTGGCGGTGGCTGCCCGCAAGAGCGCGGAGGCACGGCTGGCAACGGCGCGGATGAACTATGAGAACGAGACGAAGCTGAAAGAGGGGCTGGTGGTGAGCGATGTCTCGGTGGAGACGATGCGCAACGCCCTGCTCGAAGCCGAGGCGGCTTTGGCACAGGCGAGGGCACAGGAGGTGAACGCCCGCAACAACCTGAGCTATACCGAGGTGAAGAGCCCCGTGAGCGGCGTGGCGTCGATGATTCCCTGGCATGTGGGCTCGCTCGTGAGCAGCAGCATCAGCGAGCCGCTGGTGACGGTGGCCGACGACTCGGAGATGTATGTCTACTTCAGCATCGGCGAGAACCAGGCCCTCGACCTCATCTCGCAGTACGGCTCCATCGCTGAGTTTATGAGCAAGGCTCCTGCGGTCAGCCTCCGCCTGAACAACGGGCAGGAATACGATGAGCAGGGGCGCATCAGCGCCGTCAGCGGAACGGTCGACGCACAAACCGGTGCCGTCACGCTGCGCGCCACGTTCCCCAATGCTAGCGGGCTGCTGCACCACGGCGGCAGCGCCACGGTGGTGGTGCCGACGCACCGCACGGATTGCATCGTCATCCCGCAGGAGGCCACCTACGAGCTGCAGAACCGCATGTTTGTCTATCGTGTCGTCGACGGCAAGACGAAGGCCACGGCCGTCACGCTCTATCCCCAGAACAACGGCCGCGAATACATCGTGGAGGAAGGACTCAGTCTCGGCGATACCATTATTGCCGAAGGTGCCGGTCTGCTCCGCGAAGGGATAGACGTAGCCCCCTAAGTTAGAAGGCTTTTTAAACACTATGAACGTAAGGACTTTTATCGACCGCCCCATACTATCCGGAGTGATAAGTGTGCTGATGGTGCTAGTGGGCATCATCGGACTGAGCCAGCTGGCGCTGGAGCAGTTTCCGGAGATAGCGCCACCCACAGTCAGAATCATGGCAAGCTACACCGGTGCCAACGCCGAAACGGTGCAGAAGAGCGTCATCGTGCCCCTGGAGGAAGCCATCAACGGCGTGGAGGGCATGATGTACATGACCTCGTCGGCCTCGAACAACGGCACCGCCTCCATCGGCATCTTCTTCCGCCAGGGCACCGACCCCGACATGGCGATGGTGAACGTGCAGAACCGAGCCGCCACCGTGCAGGGACGCCTGCCGAGCGACGTGGTGAAAAGCGGACTCACCGTGCGCAAGCGCCAGACGTCGAACATCAAGCAGATTGCCGTCTACAGCCCCGACTCCACCTTCGACCGCTCGTTCCTGGCCAACTACACAAAAATCAACATCGAGCCGCGACTGAGCCGAATACCCGGCGTGGGCGAGGTGAACGTGATGGGCGCCGACTACAGCATGCGCATCTGGCTCGACCCGCTGAAGATGGCCCGCTACGGACTGACACCCGCTGACATTACCCAGGTGCTGAACGAGCAGAACGTAGAGGTGGCTACGGGAACGCTGGGCGCCGAAAGCCAGAACACCTTCCAGTATGTGCTGAAATACCGAGGCCGCTACGAGGAGGAGCAGGAGTACGAGAACCTGGTCATCCGCTCGCTGCCCGACGGCGACGTGCTGCGCATCGGCGACATCGCCCGCGTGGAGCTGGGCTCGCAGAACTACAACATCATAGGCGAGACCAACGACAGCCCGGGCATCAACATCAGCATCAACCAGGTGGCGGGGTCGAACGCCAACGAGATTATCAAGCAGATTGATGCCGAGGTGGAGGAGATACGCCATTCGCTGCCGCCGGGCATCGTCATCGAGGACCTGGAAAGCAAGAAGGACTTCCTCGACGCCTCCATCACCAGCGTCGTGGAGACGCTGCTCGAAGCCCTGCTGCTGGTCATACTCGTGGTGTGGCTGTTCCTGGGCAGCTGGCGCGCCACCATCATCCCGGCCATCGCCATCGTCGTGTCGCTCATCGCCACGCTGGCCGTCATCTACGCCATCGGCTTCTCGCTGAACATGCTCACGCTCTTCGCACTGGTGCTGGTCATCGGCACCGTGGTCGACGATGCCATCGTGGTGGTGGAGGCGGTACAGGCGAGACTGGAAGTCATTGACCATTCACCATTGACCATTGACCATTCGGCTACGCACGGTAATAATGGTCAATGGTCAATGGTCAATGGTCAATCTCAAATGACTGAGGAGGCCATGCACAACATTACCTCCGCTCTCATCACTACGACGCTGGTGTTCATGGCGGTCTTCGTGCCTGTCTGCTTCATCGGCGGTGTCACGGGAACCTTCTATACCCAGTTCGGACTGACAATGGCCATCGCCGTGGCTATCTCTCTGTTCAACGCCCTCACGCTCTCGCCGGCACTGAGCGCCCTCATCATGAAACCACAGAAGAGCGAAAAGCCGAAACGCTTCAGTCTACAATCTGCCATGAAATCGCTCACAGAGCGATACACGCGGGCCGTCGGCAGCTTTACACGGAAGAAGGTGCTTGCCGGCATCCTGGTCGTTGTCGCCATCATAGCCCTGGGCTGGATGATGCGCACCACCCGCACCGGCCTCGTGCCCAACGAGGACATGGGCACGGTGTTCATCAATGTGCAGGCCTCGCCGGGCAGCAGTCTGCAGCAGACCTACCATATATTAAAAGAGGTGGAGGAACGCATCAAGGACCTGCCTCAGCTGCGCATCTATTCGCTCATAGCCGGCAACTCGAACAACTTCGAGCAGTCGTCGTCGAACGGCAACTTCACGCTGAAGCTGAAGAAATGGGACGAGCGCAAGGGAAAGGGCGACGATGTGCAGAGTGTGGTGGACGAGATCTACAAGCGCACTGCCGACATTGCCAACGCGAAGATTCAGGTGAACACGCAGAATATGCTGCCGGGCTTCGGACGCATCAACGGCTTCGAGATACACGTTCAGGACAAGCACGGCGGCACCGTCGAAGAGCTGCTCGGCTATACCAACAAGCTGGTTGCCGCCCTCAGCGAGCGGCCGGAGATAGGCCGTGCCTACACCAACTTCTCGCTGAAGTACCCGCAGTATCGCGTAGAGGTAGATGCCGCCCTGTGCAAGCGCCGGGGCGTGTCGCCCAGCGATGTGCTCTCGGCACTCAGCGGATATGTCGGAGGCAGCTACGCCTCGAACTTCGTGCGCTTCACCAAGCTCTATCGTGTGATGGTGCAGGCATCGCCGGAGTACCGCCTCGACAAGGAGTCGCTCAATAACATCTTCGTGCGCACGTCATCGGGCGAGATGTCGCCCATCGGACAGTACCTCACGCTGACGCGTGTCTACGGCTCGGAGACGCTGTCGCGCTTCAACCTCTTCCCCAGCATCATGGCCGGTGGTACTGCCGCCGAGGGATACAGCAGCGGACAGGCCATCGAAGCCATACGCGAGGTGGCCGCCGAGGTGCTGCCCGAGGGCTACGGCTACGAGTTCGGCGGCATGACGCGCGAGGAAGCCTCGTCGCAGAACACTACGGCGCTGGTCTTCGTTATCTGCATCATCTTCATCTACCTCATCCTCTGCGCCCTCTATGAGAGCCTGCTCATACCGCTCGCCGTCATCCTGAGCGTGCCTTTCGGCCTGGCCGGCTCGTTCATCTTCGCCAACCTGTGGGGACTGGAGAACAACATCTACATGCAGACGGGACTCATCATGCTCATCGGCCTGCTCTCGAAGACTGCCATCCTGCTGACCGAGTATGCCAGCACGCGCCGCCGGCAGGGGCTGGGCATAGTGGAAGCCGCCATCGATGCCGCAGCCGTCCGTCTGCGCCCCATCCTCATGACCTCCATGACGATGGTCTTCGGCCTGCTGCCCCTGGCCCTCGCCACCGGCGTAGGTGCCAACGGCAACCACTCGCTAGGCGTGGGCACCATCGGCGGCATGGTCGTAGGCACCATCGCCCTGCTCTTCATCGTCCCAGTGCTCTTCGTCGTCTTCCAGACGATAGAGGAACGCCTCAAAAGATAAGCCGTCGATATAGCGACTAAATACTCCGCAAGCCGCCCCTCTACGATGGTAGGGGGGCGGCTTGCGCACAAAATGGTCAACTGCTTCTATCGTTGCCTATTTCATAAATTCAGCTGTTTGCTACAGGAGGCTTTCCAGCTCGCGGTCGAGGTCTTCGATTTGCGACGACCGCTTCTGCAGGGCATTGTTACGGTCGATGAGGAAGAACTCCGGCACGGCCTGCACATTATAAGATATGCACGACTCGCCCTCGGGGTCATAGACCGAAATCCAGGGCAGCGAGGTGACGGCCTGCTTCCAGAAATGCTCGTCAGGGTCGATGGACACCTGGAAGATCTCCAGACCCCGGTCGTGGTAACGGTCGTAGAGCTCGCGCAGCTTCAGGATGCGTGCGCCCGATTCAGGAAGGGAGAAGAGGTGGAAGTCGAGCAGCACCACCTTGCCGCGCAGCTCGGACAGCGTGCGCAGATGTCCCTGCAGGTCGGGCAGCTGCAGGTCGATGATGTCCGACACCACAATCTTGTCCTCCTCCTGCAGCTGCTGCCTCCGTGCTGCGGCAATGCGGCTGCTGGTGATGTCGCGCTCCACCATGTTGTAGAGCTGCTGTGCGCGCTCCGACTCAGGATAGTATTCCTTCCAGCAGGTGGCCACGGCCCGGTAGGCCCGCCCGTCGAGGCTGTCGTTCAGCTGGAAGATGGGGGCTGTGGACCAATAGAGGTGGTTCAGCGTCTGCGACAGGGCGAAGTAGGCGTATGCGCTTTGCGGCGCCTGGAAGATGTAGTTCAGCGTCACCTCGTCCTTATACCGCCGCAGCATGGCGTTCAGCGAGTCAACCATCGTCTGGCCCATGAGCTGTGTGTTCTGCTCCACCTGGAACACCCGTTCCTGCAGCTGGCTGTGCATCAGCGCCAGCTCGCGCAGCTTCACGCAGTCTTCCGACCCGCTCACCGTGTAGTTCTGGGCCATGCCGGGCATCTTCGCCTTCACCGTCACGGTCTCTGTAGAGTCGATGGCCAGGTTCAGCCACTGGTTGTTCACACGCAGCACATAGAGGTCGGGGCCGCCAACGGGAGCCTGAGGGCTGAAGCGGAAGTCGCCGTCGGCATCGAGCACCACCGAGTCGAGCAGCACGATGCCGCTGAGCGAGCGGTTATACAAATAGAGCGTGGAATCTTTCGCGCCCTCTATAGTTCCCTCCACAGTGAAGGTGCTTCCCTTCTGGCAGGCCGTCATGGCCAGCAGGCCCATCATGGCAAATACAAGTTTTTTCATTATTGTTTCTTTGTTTCATTAATTCTGTTCAGGCTTCTCAAGCTTTTCCTCCGCTTGAGTCAATCTACTATCAGGCACATCATGGTCAGGTCGTCGTTAGGCTCGCAGCCGGCGCGATGCTCCTCAACCCTGGCAGCTACATTCTCGATGAGTCTACGGGCACCGCACCAGTGTATGTCGCGGAGGACCTCGATCAGGTGCTCGTCGCCGAACTGCTCCTGCCTGGCGTTCTCGGCCTCGTTCAGGCCGTCGGTATAGATGAAGAGCGGCTGAGCTGAGGGCTCAAACAGACGGAGCGGCAGATGCGTGGGGCCACAGGAATGATGCTTACAATGTTCATAGCATGGTCGGCTGTCGTTAAGACGCTGCAAAGATACAAAAGAGTTGGGAGTTTGGAGCGGGGAGCGGGGAGTTTTTTTCTCAGCAGACAATTAATTAATGTTAAACCCAAATCGGTCAGTAGGCCAGCTTTCCCGCCTTTCCTAAATGGTCGCCATTAGAAAGTGGTCATAGTATTTGGTTGTTAAGTAGAAAATCCCCATTCCATCGAACATGTAAAAAGCCATTTTTGTAATGTAATAATGTTACATTTGTAATACTCTCCTATTTACTAGTGTTTCCAGCGATTTTGACCCCTTTTTACCCATTAGGTATACCTACTTTCCACCTATTTACTAGGGTTTCCAGCGATTTTGACCCCTTTTGACCCCTTGAGGGTACCCTGCACACCTCACAGGAAAGTGTGCAGGTTTGTGTGGTGTGAAGGAGAAAAACTCCCCTTTTTGCTTGTCGTTTCGGAAAAAAGTAGTATCTAGACGGCCTCATTTAATAATGAGGCTCCAATCTTCTCGATGATGCCTGTGACGAGGGCGTTACCCATAAGGAATGCACGGCGGATGTCGCTGACGCCGACCGTGTGATTGTCGGGGAACATATTGAGCATCGCTTCGCAGGCACTATCACTATTGACGGTAAGCCTTATCGCATGATGACTCTGATGAAAGAGTATCTTCAGCCAAACTTCCAACCATGCGAATACTCGTAGGATGTAGCAAAGATAGATGTGCTCGACGATACGCCGAACACATCTACTGGAGCGGGTAGAGCCGTTGAAGGTCTCTATCCGCTTGCAAAGTTACTAAATAATAGGCAATGATATAGCAGTTGACCTATTTGTGCGGTAGCCGCTCCCCTCCCTTCAAGGGGAGGGGAGCGGCTGCGCATTACAAGCCGGATGGCACTCCCCTCCCATGTAGGGGAGGGGCAGGGGTGGGGTCACTAACTTTTTCAATGGCAGGAAGATACAGACCCCACCCCTAACCCCTCCCCTTGAAGGGAGGGGAGCGGCTGCGCGCAGCATTTATGGATAATTCTTCGCTCGTTGCTTTCTTTTTCAGCGGACAGGATAGAGTCGAATTTGTCCAAAATGAAAAATATTCCGCCAAAAGCGGTGATTATCTCAGATTTTTTGCTTACCTTTGCCATGTCATTGATGATTATACGTTAAACTAAAGTGCTGCGGAATTTAGGTGAAATAAAAACGATATGAAATTATGAAAAAACAATTACTTTTAACCCGTATTGCTGATGTCCGGTTCTTTAACCCCCTGATTTTCTGTGCCCTCAATTTTTCGCTTTGAAATTTGTACCCCCACAGATTTTTTCATCTTGTAAGGAACGGGACTGATGCCGACCTTCTCACATATCTCCC
>JAILFU010000053.1 GCA_024697405.1 Prevotella sp. | reverse complement strand
CCGAACGCTCCTTTCAGAACCAATGCCGGTTGGAACGATGTGACGTAGAATGCGGGATAGATACCTGCCACGACGCCTACCAGAATAGCGACTAATCCCAATGCGAGGGTGAGCAGGACATGTTTGCTGAGCGCAATACTCCCCGCCATGAGTTCGCTGATAAATGGCCAGTACGACAGCAGCCAGCAGATGACCATGGCCAAGAGAAACGCAAAAAGTGATATGATAATCGTCTCGACGACGAGTCCTATTCTCAATGAACTGAGACTGCTGCCCAACACCCTTCGAGTATTGACACTCTTGATGCGCATCGGACTCTCTGCCAGCACGAAATTAAGAAAATTGATTGCGGCGATGATGATGACCAACAGGCACGATAACCGAAGAATCCAATCTACGGTTTTGTTTCCTTTGTCCAGTTCCGGATCTACGCCCGAATACCATGTTTTCGTAATAGGCTGCAAGCGTATGGTGAATGACACGCTGCCTTTCTCTTCTTCCCATTGAGCCTCCATACCGTTTTCAACAAACAGCTGATGCCACTTCTCCATCATTGCATCCCGCATGCTGCGGTTAACTTGGGCTGTATCAATCTGAGAATTGAGCCTTAAGTAGCAAACGTAGTTGTAATTGTTGATGTTGCCCTGATTTTCATCACGCATGTTGGAATAGATGCAATTTCTTATGGAACAGTTTTCCGGGAAGTCGGTAAACACGCCTCTTACTCTAGCACTGTCTCCACTCTCCCACATCATGTGGCGGCCAGCCACCTGTACAGAACCGAAATACTTCATCGCTATCGACGCCGGTATGATCAATCCTTTTTGGTCACCATCTTTCCATGCGATTTCGCCATCGATTAGCCGAGCACCAAACGTTTTTAGTGCATCATCGCTGACACGGCACCAAGGAAAGGAGAACTCGGTCAGGTCTTTCTTGGCAGTACAATTGTTATATCCTCCCATTAAAGCCATACTCTCTACTTGGGGCATGGCAGTCAGTTGTTCAGCAATGTAACGGCTTACATGTGATTGCCATTCCCGATCCACCGCCATACCCGGCACCTCTACACGATACAACTGCTCATAGTTGGTCAGTCCTTTGTTATAGGAATGGTTATAGACCACCTGTGTCAGGAACAGGTAGCATGAGGCAAAAGCCACTATGAGTCCTATGAAATTAAGCGCCGTTGCAGTCTTGAAACGACGTGCCATGTAAAGCATGTTTCTGAAAATATTCATAATTGTCAATTTCTATTTGATTTCCAACACTTCATTATCTTTAAATGCCTCGTAGCCGCTGGTGACAACACGCTCGCCTGGCTCCAGGCCTTCCAGCACTTCGTAGTATTGCGGGTTCTGGCGTCCGATGCGGATGTTGCGGCGGTAGGCTTTACTTCCGCTCTTGTCGAGAACAAATATCCATTGTCCGCCCGTGGTCTGGAAGAAGGTGCCGCGAGGAATGAGGACTGCCTGCTCGGGCTTACCTAACTCCAAGTCAATGTAGTAGGTTTGTCCTGTGCGGATGTTCTCAGGGCGCTCACCCTTGAAAATGAAGTCGCAGCGGAACTTACCCTCGCGCACCTCCGGATACACCTTGCGCACCTGCAGCTGGTATTTCTTGTCGGCACGGGTAAAAGTGGCTGTGAGCCCCTGACGGACGCGGTCGATATAGTGCTCATCAATCTGCGCCTGCACCTTATAGTCAGAGAGGTCGTTCAACTGGCCAATCTTCTGTCCGGGCTGGATGCTTTGGCCTAACTCTACGTCTAAAAGACCTAATTCGCCGTCGATAGCTGAGCGCACCTCAAGCTTGTCCTTACGCTGGCGCACCAGCACCACATTCTTGCGCATGTTCTGCAGGTTGTCCTCCATTTGGTCCATCTGAACGGTGCGATAAAGCGAGTCCTGCTTCAGACGCTTCGATACCAGCGACCGTTTACGGGCAGCGAGCTGATAGTCCTCCTGCGACTGCAGATAATCCTCACGGCTGATGAGTTTCTCACTAAAGAGCCGCTTGTTCTGCTCGTAGGTACGCTGCTTGCGCTGGGTGTCCATGTCGAGCTGAGCCTGCTCCGTCTGGTTGTTCAAGCGGTCTTGCTGCATGGCTACCTGCGTATTCCTCAATAAGTTCTGCTTCTCTGCCAGCTCTGCCTCAGCATTCAGAATCTGAAGGTCGAGGTTGCTGTTGCTAAGGCGGACGATCACATCGCCTTTCTTGACGTGGGTACCTTCCTCGACCACCTTCTCCATCACGATGCCGCCCTCCTCGGGAGAAATCTGCACAATCTGGATGGGAAGCACCTGACCGTTGGTGCGCACATAGTCCTTGAACTCGGCATGTTGCACATTGCTGACGGTCAGTTCGTCCTTACTGACTCTGAGCGTCGAGGCATGGTTGCCAAATACAAGCCAAACCAATAGCAGCAGCAGGAAACATCCGCCAACCGCATAAGGCCAATACTTCATCAGCCTCTGCGTCTTTGTCTTTTCGATTACTCTGTCCATATTGCGTATCCTTTATAATATCTGACTAATTGTTTTTTTACCATCGCCATCAGCCGGCATTGCAGCAGGGTGGCCTTCGAGTTCAGCAACTGAGCCGAGGTAGTGTGCAGGTCGATGGCTGTCGAGAGACCTTCCTCGAACTGGCGGCGTGTAAGCTGATAAGCCAGCGAATCGGCCTCAACCTTCTTCTCCATCTGGGCGGTCTGTTTCAGATAGCCTTGCCAGTCCTGCCATGCCTCACGGCTCAGTTTCTCAAGTTCCAGCCGTTTCTGGTCGTAAGCCTCGCAGGCTATCCGATAGTTGTTCTTCGCCTTACGAATGCTGCTGAGCGACTGCAGCCGGTTGAACAGCGGAATGCTGAGCGAAACGCCAAAGTATTCACCCATGTTGTTCTTCAACTGCTGATTGAACGACTGGGCGGCATCGTTGTGCAGCGTTTTGTAATAAGTGGTGCTCAGACCCGTACTCAACGAGAGAGATGGAAAAAGTGAAGCACGAGCCTGATGCCACTCATGTTTGGATGTCTGCATACGATAACGGGCTACTTGCAGTTCCGGATGCTGCTCGTTATCCATAGAACATACCCACGTCGGATCAAAATTGCCAACACATTGGGAATGAGAATCTTTCATGTTAGGAGTAAAATCCAGACGCAGACTGTCGCTCATGGGATAACTCATTGTCTTTTTCAGTCCCAGCAAGGCTGAGGCATAAAGGTTTTGCTGACGGATGAGCTCGTAGTCGGCTTCGGCTTGTTGCGACTCCACCTGAGCCACATCCGCGGCACTCTTCCGGCCCACCTCCTCAAGCAACCGTGTCTGCTTGAGCAACAACTGTGTCTCTTGCACTTTCTCTCCGGCCATTTTCACCAGTCCGTCGTAATAGGCCACATGGGTATAGGCCTGCAACACATCGAGGGCTGTCTGGCTCTGACGCTGAAGAAGTGCCGACTGTCCCATCAGTTCGCCGGCCTTGGCAGCCTTGAGCGCATGCAGACGGCTGAACCCGTCGAAGACAGGCAGCGAGGCCGACAGCTGATAACCATTATAAAAAGTGCTCACATCGGTATAGCCGTTGGTCTCAGGATCGATGGCACGTCCAAAGTTATACTGGGTACCGATGCTGGCATTGACCGAAGGCAGGAATCGTCCAATGGCTCCTGTTCTTTCGGCCTTATAGTTGTCGAGTTCCAACTCAGCCTGCCTCACCTCGTGGTTATGTTCCACCGCATAACGCATACATTGTTGTAGCGTCATGTCCTGCGCTTGAACAGGCAGAACACACAGAGACACAGATAGGCTGAGAACTAAATACATTTTATTCATACGCTCTTTTTTGTTTCATTGCAAAGGTAGGTGTTTATATCAACTACTCCAAGCATTTTAGCCCTTCCAGAGGCAGAACGTCTAAAAATTAGACACCTTTCTGTATGATTTCTTGACGGAAAAAGATTACCTTTGCAGCATGAACAAGTACGGAACGATATTGATTGTTGATGACAACACATCTATTCTGACGGCCATGCGTTATCTGCTTGACTCTACCTTCGAGCAAGTGTTGACTACCACCCAGCCCGACGACATTCTGAAACTGATGGCCCAGCAAGCGATTGACATCGTTTTGCTCGACATGAATTTCACGCTTGGTGTGAACAGCGGCAACGAAGGCTTGTTCTGGCTCCGCGCCATTCGCAAGCAGCATCCGCAAACGCCGGTGGTATTCATGACTGCCTATGCCGACATCAATCTCGCCGTCAAGGGATTGAAGAATGGAGCCGCAGACTTTATCACCAAGCCCTGGGACAACGACGAACTGGTGCGCAAGCTGAAGGATGTGCTTGATAAGCAAGCCGAAATCGTGAGTCTCGACGAGATGGAAAAGGAGCATATCCGCCGCACCATCGACCATTGCCACGGCAATCTCACCCAGGCAGCTGAACTCCTAGGCATCACCCGACAGACGCTCTACAATAAGATCAGGAGCCTCACCCCCATTCCC
>JAILFU010000042.1 GCA_024697405.1 Prevotella sp. | reverse complement strand
TTAAACGCTAACAGATATTTCACCGCTTTCACCTCGTCCATCGAGTAAGTCTTGTCAACGTCCACCATGACGGGGCGCTTCTTGCCTTCCAAGTGCTGCTTTTCCTGCATGGTGATGGTGAACGCGCGGCCATCGACGGCTTTCAGGATGCCTTTCTGCTTGATACCGTCCTGCTGCAGCACCTCCACCTCGTCGCCAATGTGGTTCCTGTACTGCTGCTCCACCTTGAACGGCTGGCCGAGCCCGGCACTGCCGACCTCCAGCTCGTAGTCGCCAAGCTCGTCGCCAAGCTTCTCCTGAAGGAAGCGGCTCAACTCGGCGCAATCCTCAATCCACACACCGTCGGCATGGTCAATCTCAATGACGATACGGTCGTCGGCACCAAAAATGATGTCTACAAGGAAGTAGTCGTTGCCCTGCAACCACTCTTCCACAAATGTCTTTACAACGTCTTTGTTTATCATCTAACTGTGTAATTATAATGCAAATGAGAGGCCCGGAAGGGTCTCTCATTCCACTGAACGGGTGCAAAGGTACGAAGATTTTTGCAATCCGCCAAATTATTACGCAGTTTTTTTCGGAGTCAGCAGCTTTTTGTACTCCTCAGGCGTCTGCAGCAGCCTGACGGCCTCCTTCAGCTGCCGGTCGTACTTCAGCCCGGCCTCGATGGCACCGGCCTGATAGTAGTAGGCGGTGATGATGTCTAACTCCAGCACTTGCCGCAGTATTTCCTCATGCTTCGTCAGGTCGGTGGCCACATCGTGTTTCAGCTTGCTTTCCAACAGTTCGAACGCCTCCTTGGCATCGTCGTAGTAGCCCTCGGCCTTGGCCGTCTTCACCAGTTCCTTCAGCTGTTTCTCGCTCACGGGGTCGTAGGTAAAGCCGCTGGCCACAACATGCTGCTTGAAGTCGTTGAAGTCGGCATCCGACAGATGGAACTCGCGAGGCGGGGCTATCGTGGGGTGCTTGCTGATGTAGTCGACCACCCAGTCGAACATTACTTCCGTGGAGTCCTGGCCCGAAGCCGACAGATAGTAGGCAATATTCGGGATGGTGTCGTTCCTCACCTCCACGTCGGGGGTGATGCCACCGCCGTCGCGCACCTCACGGCCTGCTGCCGTATAGAAGACGTGCGTCAGCGAGTCGGGCATCCGTTCGCTATACAGGGCTCCCTCCCTCCGTTTCTTGTAGTTGATGGCCTGGATGCAGCGCCCGCTGGGAATGTAGTATTTCGAGGTTGTCACCTTCAGCTTCGTGTTGTAAGGCATGTCGAGCGGCACCTGAACCAGTCCTTTCCCGTACGTACGCGTACCTATTATTATTCCACGGTCCAGGTCCTGCAGCGCACCGCTGGTAATCTCGCTGGCCGAGGCTGTCTCACCGTTGACCAGCACCACTAACGGCATCTGCGTGTCGACGGGTTCCAACCGTGTCTTGTAGGTATGCCAGAACTGCTTGATTTTACCACGGTTCTCAACGATGGTCTGGTCCTTGTCCACCCACAGGTTGACAATGTCTACCGCCTCCATCTCCGAGCCGCCACCGTTGTTCCGCAGGTCGAAGATGAGCGACGTGGCACCCTGCTTCTTCAGGTCCACAAACGCACGGCGCACCTCACGGGCGCAGCCCTCCGTAAACTGGTTCAGGTTGATATAGCCTATAGACCCACCCCCAGCCCCTCCCGAAGAGGAGGGGAGTTTGGATAGTCCGCCTTGAGAGTAATCAGTCTCCCCTCCCGCTCGGGAGGGGTCGGGGGTGGGTAAAATCCCATAATACGGCAACTCCGGCAGCTTGATGGCACGGCGGGTAATTTTGAAGTCCATCTTCTTGCCGGTCGACGGCCGCAGCACCTTCAGCACGAACTTCGTGCCGGCGTCGCCACGCAGGCGGTTGCTAACGTAGCTCACGTCCTTGTCGGTCATCAGCGAGTCGTCGATGCTCAGCACGATGTCACCCTTCTTCAAGCCAACCTCAGCCGCTGGCATGCCCTCGTAAGGCTCGTCAATCACCACGCGCTTCAGCTTCTGGTGGTAGCGGATGAGGGCACCCACGCCGGCATACTTGCCCGTGAGCATCATCTTCAGGCTACCTGTCTCGCTCTCGGGGTAGTACTCTGTATAGGGGTCCAGCGAGCGCAACATAGCTTTGATGCCCGTTCCCACCAACTCATTGGCGTTGAGTGTGTCAACGTAGAGCATATCCAGGTTCTGGTACACCTCATTGAATATATCCAGGTTCTTCGCCACCTCAAGGTTGCGGTTCTTCCGTCCCTGTGCAAAGGCTATCAGTGGCACCATCAGGATAACTATCAACAGATAACGTCTCTTCATCGTCAAATACATATTAGTCATTCAGCTTGCAAAGTTAAGCCTTTTCCCCCAATCCGCCAAATAATCGCCCTCCAAATTACACAAATTTCACATCCCCATTCCCCTCCTTTTCCAAAGGAGGGGCCAGAGCTGGTTTGAAACAAAAAGAAGCGGGGCTGCACACTTTAACTAAAAGTTGCAGCCCCACATTGTGTTTTGGATTCCTTATGTCTTAGTCTTCCTCAAATGTAACTTCACGTGAGAAATCAACATCGGGAAGCGGTTTGCTCGGGTTGTCAGTAGCACCGGTGCCTGCAAGCATGGGCTCTACTTCCAACTCCAACAATTCCAGTTCGGGTTTTAAATAATCCTTTTTCATGTTACTTGTTTCAATCTTTTTTTTTGTTTTTATATGTGCGGGCGTGCAGTCTAAGTACACACCCGCACATTCTATACAGTTATCAATTTGCTTCTTGAAGCTTACTTGATGACCTTCACACCATTCTGGATGTAGATACCCTTACCAGTGTTCTTCACACGCATACCGTTGAGGTTGTAGATGATGTTGTCACCATCCTTCACAACAGCACCGTTAGCAACAGCCTCCATGATACCGACAACCTCGTTAGAGGGACGGTCGTTCCAGATGATGTTCAGACGGGCACCGCCTTCAATAGACTCGGCAACTGCGTCGATACCGTTGACAGCATCCTTCAGAGCCTTAACAGCCAGATCCTTTGCAGCCTTGGTCTCCTCAACAGCCAGATACTTCTTAGTAGCGTCAGCTGACTCATCAACATCAGGAGTGGCATCTTCATCCTCAACAGCAGGAGTACCCAGCTCATCGAGAGCTGCGGCATAGTGCTCGTATGCATTGCCACCGTAGGGATCCTCGATAGCCTTCAGAGCCTCGAGCTCAGCCTGTGCCTTAGCCAGTGCCTCCTCAGCAGCAAGTTTCTGAACCTCCTTGGTAAAGGTAACACTCTGAGATGCACCTGCATAGTAGTGATCAGCCAGTGCATACCACTCAATCAGCCAGTTGTTTGCCTTGGCACGTGCTTCCTCAGCATCTTCCTTAGCTTCCTCAGCATCATTAAGATCCAGTTGCTCGTTCAAAAGGGCAGTCTTTGCCATTACCATGTCATAAACCAGCTTAACCTCATCCTCTGGATTCACGGGATCACCGAATTCATCCCACTCAGTAGTGTAGAGATCACTGGGCAGCAGAGGACTCTCCGGATTTGTGGGAAGAGCAACAGTCCAATCGTTGGTCTCAGTTACATCAGTAGTTTGATCACTATTAGTCCACCAGTCAGTCAGGTAGCCATCTACAGTGAATAATTCCATTGCACCGTTGTTGAAATAATAAATGTCGCCATCGTAACCAAGAGCGTAATTTAAATCATATTCTTCATCGGAGTAAAGTACGTCAGGCAGGTCATCAACATCAGCATCAGCTGCAAGAGATGTCTTCTGATATATCTTCCATGCATAGTAAGTCGTTCCACCTATTTCTTTATTAAGTTTTGGCTCGGGGGCACACTCAATCTCGAAGATGTTATTACTATAGTCCTGCATATCGTTTGCTCTCAGGATAGTTCTGACATGTGTTTTCTGACTCCAGACAAGAGTGTTATAGAAAGCTTGTGCGTGAGCATCTTTGGCAAGAGCCTCTTCAGCTTTCTCGTAATTCTCATATATATCAGCGATTCTCTCAGCCTCCTCTGCTGCGTCTTCCAGACTCTTCTTGAATGCGCTGGGCAGGTCGACGTTGTTAGGAAGAATGGAATTATTAAGAGCGGCGTCAAGCTCAGTGTCAGAAACTTCTGCACCTTCCTCCAACTCAGCCTCATTGAATACGAAGCTATTCAGAGGATTGGGAGTCTGCTTTGACCATGCAAGGTATGCGTTACGCCAAGCGTAGTACAAATCATAGTAAGTAGTACCCTCCTCATCAGTCTGATTCTGAAGAGCTTGAATCTGCGGATTGGTACGACCACTGTTCTCAATGACAACCGTAACCTCAGAAGGAAGATTTTCATACCAGTCAATGAGAGCCTGAGCTTCAGCAGAATTACCAGCAACGGCCTTCAGAGCCAGATACTGCTTGTACATGTCGTCACCCTGCTCGTCGCCAGCAGCAACGGTGAGGTAATCGTCAAGTTCGTCAATAGTACCCTGGATGGTCTCAATGTTGCCATTGATTCTTTCCTCATTCTCAGAGAACTTGCCAGTGAAGTTGTAAGGTTCCTTATCTGCCTCAGCAGCAGGAATGCGGTCGGCATTGGCCAGGTTCAGCTTGGCAACGCGGAGGTTGCACAGAGCCTTAGCGTAGGCAACAACCTTCTCAGCAAGGTCGTCAGCGAGACGCTTAATATCTTTCTCAGCCAAAACGTTCTCAGCTACGCGGTTGTTGTAGCCCTTCTCGATGATTGCCTTGATGAGCTTAGCGGGATCGGTCTCAGTCGAGGGTGCATCATCAGTACCGGCAGCCTTCTGCAGCTTCTCAATGATATCCTTAAGCATGCTCTCAGCGGTAGCTTGACCAGTTGCAGCAGCGGCAGCGTTCTTGTTAGCCTCACGTACAGCGTCAGCAAGCAGCTCGTCGAGACTCTTCTCCCAAGGCATACCCAGTTTTGTGAACCAGGTGTTCAGCGGGGCTTCGCCGTTCTCGTCGAATACGACAACCGTGTTACCCTCAGCGTCCTCAGTGGTGATGTAACCCGTAGAGTACTTCACGCGCTTGTTGCGGTCGTTGGTAACGAGCATATACAGCCAGCTCTCAGGCAGGTTCATGTCGTGACCGAAGGCGATACCTTTGGTCTCGAAGTCACCAGCACGGAACAGCTTGTACTCATTAATCTGGTTGCCATAGTAGTCCTTGCACTCGTTGTCGATGGCAACATAGCTGATGTAACCACCCCAAGGATAGTTCTGCACCACACCGGCATTGTTGTAGACGGGGAAGATCTCAGCGGGATTCCAACGGAGGTCGTTACAAGACCAGGGGCTCAAACCTGCGAAGGTCTGCACACCACCCCACTGGTGCTTACCAAGATCCTGCTCAGCAGTCACATATTGAGAATTAGAAGAAGTAATGATCAGCGTGTGACCAGGATTGATCACATAGAGGCCACCGTCCTGAACGCGGAGCGGGTTGATGTAGAGGTCAGCCTTGTACTTCTGCGTGTCTTCAACGGGCAGGTCGAAGAACTTGCCTTCCTTCTTGGTCAGGGTCTTGTCGTCATAGTAAGCAGACCATACGCCTACCTCACTGTCGTTCTGATACTTTTTGATAACGTACATCTCGTTCTCGGGAGTGAAAACACCTACCCAAGCATTTTCTTTGTCACTCCATACCAGTTCAATAATCTTGCTGGCGATACCCTTGATACGATAAGGAGTATAGTCCTCAGTATTGTTGTCAGTGGTGTAGAGACTGAGCACATCCTTCGTAGTCTTGAACTGGACGTCAATAACCGTCACGTCGTCATAGAATGCACGCAGGTTGAATGCGCGGAAGATCTGAGTATCCTTATCGGGCGTAAAGTTGATAACCACGTGGGCGGGATTGGCAGCCTCACCGTTGTAGTTAGCGTAATAGAACGAGTGGTTCATGAATGCCTTCTCCTCATATACAGACTTGGAATCCAGGTTGATCTCAACAAGCTTGCTATTGGCGAATGCATAGGGACCAACACCACTCTCTACGACACCAGCCTTGAAGTTGATGGTCAGGTCAGCACCGTTGTTAGCGAAGGGGCTGGCGGCAGCATATTCAGGATTGGCAGTCTTGCTGCTCTTGTAGGTCTTGGCATAGATAGCGTAAGGGCATGCAATTTCAGCGTTGAAGTTCACCGTGCTCACCTTGGTGCCAGAGAATGCGTTGTTGCCGATGAATCCCTGCAGGGCGTTGTCAGTAGCCTCAGGCCACTGCTGGAACGGCTCGTTGAAGTTCACAGTCTTGACAGTAGCGTAATCACCGTTGCTGCTAATTTCGGTACCCTCAACTCCTGACTTGTTATTGCCGGGCACCATCTGGCGGCTCAACGCGCGGTTCATGGGACCGAACTGATTTGCGGCAATAGCGCGCTTGGCCATCAGGCGGCTGAAGTTCACCACCTTGAAGGTAGCGCTTGCGAAGGCACCAGCCTCAATGGCCTCAGACATCTTCAGGTCACCGATGTTCAGCTCGGCATTCTCATTACCTGCACCGAAGAAAGCACCAGCCTGAATAGCGTGTGCACCTTCAGTTTCGTCAGCAGTGTAGATTTCGCCGTTCAGGTTGATCTTGGCCAGCTTCGTATCTTTTGCGAATGCACCGAAGGCGATAGCGTTGGTGTTAGCCACCTGACCGTTCAGCGTGAACTCAGTAATCGGAGTGTTAGCGAAAGCGTATTCATCGATAGAGTTGGCACCCTTCAGGTTACCCTCGATGGTCAGCGATCCTACAGCACCCTTGTCGAATGCATGAGCACCGATACCGTTGGCTAATTTAATACCACCATTCTCAAACAGAACGGGAGTAGTGCCCGTGGAGTTGGTGAAAGCAAAGAATGCATAGTTACCGATACCGTTAATGGCTGTAACCGGCCTCTTGAACGTGATGGCCGTGATGTTGGCCTTGGTGAATGCGAACGGAGCAATGGCCTGCTCACTTGCAATGGGCTGGTCGAAAGTCAGGGTCGACAGGAATGCTTCCTCGAAAGCATACTGTCCGATACCACCTTCACCGATGTTGCCCTTGAATTCCACAACGGCACCGCAGGTGATAGACTTGAAAGCATTAAAGGCGATAGCATCTGCGTAGATGGCACCATTGAAGTTCAGTTCAGAGATACCTGCTCCCAAGAAGGCATTCGTGCCGATGGCGGCAGCACCATTCAGGGCAGCGAAGTTAACTTTAGCGCAGTCGTCCTGGCCGATGCCTGCAAAGGCATCCTCGCCAATACCGCCGGCCCAGATGGGCTTGGTGAACGTCACCTCAGAGATGTTGGGGTTCTTAGCGAAAGCGTTTTCAGCGATGGCACCGGCCTTCTTCACCTCACCCTTCACGATTACCTTGTTCAGCTTGCTGCTGTTGGGGAATGCGTTAGAGGGGATGGCGCCGACAGCGTCAAGCTCACCGTTCAGATTAAGATTCACAAGCTCGGGCATGCCATAGAATGCATCGGCAGCGATGGCACCATCTACAGCGATGGGAGCATTGATGGTCAGAGTCTCGATGGGAGAGTTCTCGAAAGCCTTGCTTCCGATCTTCGTAGTCAGAACAGTGGGGTTCTTGACAGCGGGAATTGTCACCTCACTCAAATTAGTGTTAGCCAGGGCACCGTCCTCAAGAACGGTCACCTTCGTCTTGCTCAGGTCGAGCGTTTCCAGCTTGGGCAGACCAGCAAAGGCCTGGCCAATGTACTGGATGCCGGTGGACAGAATAACTTCCTTCAGCTGCTTGTTCTTCTGAGTGCCGCGGCATAAGAACGGCTTCGTGCCAGTCAGGTCCAGCTCGTTACACTTGCTCAGGTCGATTCTCTGGGCAGAGCTGTTACCGAAAGCGAAGTTGCCGATCTTCTTCAGCTTTGACTTTGTGCCGTCCCAGCCGAATACAATCTCCAGGTTAGTGTTTTCCTCGCTGGCGGCGTTGTGGAAGGCATCCTCACCGATCTCCTCTACAGAGCAGGGGATCTCAAACTTCTTCACGCCGTTCTTGTTGGCATAACCGAAGTTCACAACCGAGGTAACGGTGAACGTTACCATCTTGGACTTAAGTGTCTGGCCGTTGTCGGTCGTACCAGAAACGGCGAACTGCACCGTACCGGGGATTCTCACCTCGTCCTGACCGAACTTTGGCGTTCCGTTGTTTGTCACAGCAACAGTGGCCTTCGTAATCGTCGTGCCATTGTTGCTCGCTGTGATGGCAGTGACAGTATACTCAATATCATTATCATCGGTATACGTCTTGTTACCGGTGATTTGTTGAGCAAGAGCACTGACTGCACCTACGAAGCTAAGAAGCATCGCAAGGCTCAAAAACTTAAAAGTTTTTTTCATCTTCATGTTCTTTTAGTTTGGTTAATAATTAAGTGAATTAAAAAAATAAAGTTTCATTACGTTTTCTTTTCTCTTGTCCTTCTTCTTTTGGTTTTAAAACATTAGTACTTACTTATCTCTTACGCGTACGCGCCCACAATATAGCACGGGCTATGTGCCACGCTTTCCCGAAACGCCCTGTAGAAAAGGAAAACGCCTCGCTTGGGGGCGAGGCGGGTAACAAACGAGTAACAAAAGTGCGATGAAATCGGCGTTATTTG
>JAILFU010000029.1 GCA_024697405.1 Prevotella sp. | reverse complement strand
CAAAAAAAATGTGACTTAGAGCACGGAAAAGAATAGGATTAAGCGTATGTGAGCCTTGATTTCTAACTTTTCGGGGCAATTTGTTCACATTTTTATCTCGACTGGCTTGTAATCTCGAAAATTTTATCTAAATTTGCAGCCGAAATTCCGAAGAATCGAAAACAGACACGGATTATAACAGCCCCCACTCCAGCCCCTTCCCCTGAACGGAGGGGAGGGACAGGGGCGGAGTTTTTGACTTTAGGTATATAGAAGACAGATTGCGAGAACAGATTATTTGTCTGCATGGAAAACGATGTATATATACTGGGCATAGAAAGCTCATGCGACGACACGTCGGCGGCAGTGCTTAGAAACGAGATGCTGCTGTCGAATGTCACGGCTTCGCAGGCCGTGCACGAGGCATACGGCGGCGTCGTCCCCGAACTGGCTTCGCGTGCCCACCAGCAGAACATCCTGCCAGTGGTCAGCGAGGCCATCAAGAGGGCGGGAATCACCAAAGAGCAGCTTTCGGCAGTGGCCTTCACCCGTGGCCCGGGACTGATGGGGTCGCTGCTGGTTGGTGTGAACTTCGCCAAGGGCCTTGCCCGCTCGCTGGGCATCCCGATGATTGACGTGAACCACCTGCAGGGGCATGTCATGGCCCATTTCATTCGTACCCCCGAAGACCCCGCCAAAGGGGGAGAGGGGGTGGCACCTGTGAAGTCAGCCAACAGCTCCTCCCCCTCAGCATTGACAGGAGGAGCCCCCCCCTACCCTTTCCTCTGCCTGCTTGTCTCCGGCGGCAACTCGCAGATAATTCTCGTGCGCGCATATAATAAGATGGAGGTGCTGGGACAGACCATCGACGATGCGGCCGGCGAAGCCATCGACAAATGCTCGAAGGTGATGGGGCTGGGCTATCCCGGAGGCCCTATCATCGACCGTCTGGCCCGGCAGGGCAACCCCAAGGCATACCAGTTTGCCGAGCCTCACATCCCCGGCCTTGACTATAGCTTCTCGGGACTGAAGACCTCGTTCCTTTATAGCCTGCAGAAATGGATTCAGGAAGACCCCGACTTCATCAGCCATCACCAGGAAGACCTGGCCGCCTCGCTGGAGTGGACCATTGTAGACATCCTGATGAAAAAGCTGCGGCTGGCCGTGAAGCAGACGGGCATCAAGCATGTGGCCGTGGCCGGTGGCGTGAGTGCCAACAACGGGCTGCGCAATGCCTTCCATGATTATGCACGCCGCTATGGCTGGACGATCTACATCCCGAAATTCAGCTATACCACCGACAATGCAGCCATGATAGGAGTAGTAGGCTACTACAAATACCTGGACAAGGAGTTCTGCCCGATAGATGCTCCCGCGTTCTCAAAAGTAACTATTTCTTAACCCCAAGAATATGGATTTTGAAGGAAAGATTATCAGCAGGGAAATCAGCGAACTGCTGTGGGAAAGAGAGAAGACCGTGGCTACGGCCGAGAGTTGCACCGGCGGACGCATCGCTGAGTCCATTATTGCCGTACCCGGCGCATCGAAATACTTTAAGGGTGGCATCATTTGCTATGTCAACGAGGTGAAGGAGAACCTGCTGGGCGTGAGCCACCAGCTGCTGGAGGAAAAGACGGCCGTCTGCGAGGAGGTGGCCATTGCCATGGTGAAGGGAGCCTGCAAGACCCTAAACACCGACTTCGCCGTTGCCGCCACAGGCATTGCCGGCCCTACGGGCGGCACAAAGGACATTCCCGTAGGCACCATCTGGCTGGCCTGCGGAACCCCCGACAACATCATCACCTGCAAGGTGGAGGAAGACCATGGCCGCGACATCAACCTGGCCATAGCCACCAACAAGGCCATGCAGCTGCTGCGTGACTTCCTGAAAGCAAACCAGCCAGTTCTTTAAAGCGCTCCATAAATAAAGCATCAGCTCAAGGTACTTCGTGCGAAATACCTTGAGCTGACATCCTTCTGTCCCGATTCTTATTATTCGCGGCGCCCGAAAATGCGCAGCAGATAGATGAACAGGTTGATGAAGTCCAGGTAGAGCGACAGGGCGCCAAGCAGGGCGTACTTCTGCATCGTCTCACCAGCGTCGGGGGCCTGCAGGCACATCTGCTTGATTTTCTGAGTGTCGTATGCCGTCAGGCCGACGAAAATGAGCACGCCCGCATAGCTGATAATCATCTGCATCCCCGAGCTCTTCATGAATATATTAACCACCGTGGCGATAATCAGCCCCACGAGTGCCATCATCAGCAGCTTTCCCATCGAGGTAAGATCCTGCTTCGTAGTGTAGCCAAAGAGTGACATCGCGCCGAAGGTACCTGCCGTGATGAAGAACACCGTTGCGATGCTGGCGGTGGTGTAGATCAGGAAGATAGACGACAGCAGGGCGCCGTTGATGATGGAGTAGAGCACAAAGAGCAGCGTGGCCGTGAGCAGCGACAGACGGTTGATGGCTGCCGACACGCCAATGACGATGGCCAGCTCTACGCCGATGAGAATCCACATCGTGGCGCGGCTGGAATAGATCAGCGTCAACAGCTGCTCGCTGGTTGCCACATAGTAGGCCGTGAAGCCCGTAATCACCAGTGCCAGGGTCATCCATACATACACCTTGCGCATGAGGGCAGGAAAGGCTGCCGACACAGCAGCCTCACGAGCCGCAGATGTCGACCGATAGTTCAATTCTTGATAGTCCATTGTTTTTTTTCTTGCTTTTTTTCTGTTTTTGTTATACTATTATTCATTCACTATTCACTAATCAGAAGCGGAAGTCGAGTTCCACGTCGACGAAGTTGTAGTTGTGATGGCCTATACGCTCGTTGACGCGGGCATATTCGGCATTCAGCTGCAGGTTCTTCGTGAAGAAGTAGTTGAATCCCACCTCATACATGGTCTTCGACGAGGCCCACTCCTTGGCCGGGCGGTAGACATTATAGCGGGCCTTGGCGTGGAGCTTGCTCTTCACGACAGGCACAATGCCGAAGGCATAGAAGCCGTCGGCCTTGGTTCCCAGCGACTTGTCGGCACCCCATCCCTGGCTGTGGATATACTCCGTGCGGAACGTCCACTCGTTCTTGTCGTACTCGGCAGACAGGGCATAGCGGTTCTTCCCGCCCACGTCGGCACGGCTACCCGTCCATCCGAAGCCACCGATGCGCAAGCCGCTGATAGGCATGATCCATGCGCCGCCGATGATGTCCTTCCGGTTGTCCTTGTCTTTCTGGTTGATGCCTTCACCGTTATAGACACCCACCTGATAGTGCAGCAGACTGCGCCCGGAAGCCAGCGGGAACAGGTCGCCCTGCACCTGCAGGCCGATGTCGCGTCCGCCCGACGATTTCTCACCCGTGCGGTCGCCGAAGCCCGACAGGTTGTTGACAACCATCGCATACGAATACCATCCCTGGGTGATGGGGTGCGTGGGGTTCTCGAAGGTGAACGCACGCTTGAACTGACCGGCCCTCACCTTGAAGAACTTGTACCTGGCCCATTCGGCATAGAGATCCACCAGCTGCACGGTAGGCTCTCCGGGGCCTTTCACATTGGTGCCCTGCACCTGTACGCGCCAGTCGAAGTCCTTGATCTTGCCGTCGAGGATGAGTCGCATCAGACGCAGGTTGAAGGTATTCTCCTCAGCGTCCTTCTTGTCGTTGCCCTGATACTGCAGCATGCCGTAGCCGCTGAGCTTCACATTCTCAGATAATTGAATCTGGGCATTGCCGGTCAGAGCAAGAGCCAGGAATGCCATTGTCACAATACTTTTCTTCATAGTTCGTCTTTATGGGGGTTATTTAATTGCTTTTTCGGGGTAGTACACTCGTTGACCAAGTAGACGATGCTCATGTAGGGGATACCCGTATTGGTCTCCAGGCCTATCTCGCAGGTGCGGCTGTTGCTGTAGCCCACCTCAATGTGGTTTGCCTCAATCTGCGGGCGCAGCTTGCGCAGCGCATACTTGTTCATCTCGGGGAAGGTGAAGCCCCTGTCGCCGGCAAAGCCGCAGCATCCCACGCCCTCAGGCAGGAAGACCTTCGTCGAGCACATCCTGGCAAGGCCGATGAGGTCGTCGGCCACTCCCATCTGCCGTGTGGAACAGGTGATGTGCAGGGCCACGGGACGGTCGATGGGATGGAAGTCGAGCCTCGGCACAAGGTACTTCATGATGAACTCGGCAGGCTCGTAGAGGTGCATCTTCTTCGTCACCTTGCCCTCCGGACGAGCGTCTCCACCCTCGGCAGAGCCGATGGGAGCATCGTTCTGCTCAGGCTTACCCATCACCTTCCTCATGCGGTGCAGGCAGGGGCTCTGGGCGCAGAGCACGGGGTACTTGCCCTCTTCCGACGCCTTCCAGAGCGCCTGCTCCAGCTCGGCACTCTTGCGGTCGGCAATGTCGAGCATGCCCTTCGACTCCCATATCTGCCCGCAGCACATCTTCTCCATGCCCTCCGGGAAGATGACCTCGTAGCCGGCTTTCGCCATCAGCTGTATGACTTCGTCGACCAAGTCATGCTTCATGTTTCCATGTTTCGACTGACCCATTGTCTGATTGATGCAGCTGGGGAAATAGACCACCTTCAAAGCCTCCCCCACGTGCTCTTTGTGAGGATGGTCGGGCGAGAGGCTTTTCTCAATGATGAACTGCGTCAAGTCCGACTTCTTCGGCTGGCGGTGCTTCTTCGGCATGGCGGTAGTCCACAGGGGCATGCCCATCTTGTTCATGCCGCGGCACACGGTGGTCATCAGCTTGGGGCCGAGGGTGACATGGGCGGCATGGGCCACGTCGAGCACCACGCGCAGGCCGCTCTTGATGCCTGCCATGTGGTTGGCGGCAAACTCGCCTGCCTTGTAGCCCATCTTCGAGTGGTTCATGTCCAGCTGGCGAATGAGGTGGGTCAGCTCGCCCGTGTTGATCTTCATCGGGCACGAGGTGGAGCACAGGCCGTCGGTAGCACAGGTCTGGTCGCCATAGTATTTATACTGCTTGCGCAGGGCGGCGGCACGCTCGGGGTTGGCGCCCGTCGACTCCAGCTCCCTTATCTCGCGCTGCACGGCGATGCGCATACGGCTCGACAGCGTCAGTCCGCACGACATGCAGTTCACCTCGCAGAAGCCGCACTCTATGCACTTGTTGGCGCGCTTCACCTGCTCAATGGTCTCCTTGGCCGTCGAAAGCGAGGGATCCATCAGATAGTGACCGCCGTCGGGCACGCTGTCGAAGTCGTAGTCCAGCACAGGCAGCGGCTTCAGGCACTTGATGAAGCACTCCGGGTCATCGTTGAAGATGACGCCCCGGTTCAGCAGCCCGTTGGGGTCGAAGATAGCCTTCAGCTCCTTCATCACCCCGTATGCCTTCTCGCCCCATTCGTACTTCACAAAGGGCGCCATATTCCGGCCCGTGCCGTGCTCGGCCTTCAGCGAGCCGTCGTAGTCCTCAACCACGAGGCGTGCCACGTCACGCATCATCTCAGCATAGCGGGCCACCTCGTGCTCGTCGGCGAAGCTCTGGTTCAGGATGAAGTGGTAGTTACCCTCGAAGGCGTGGCCGTAGATGCAGGCATCGTCGTAGCCGTGGTCGGCAATGAGCTGCTGCAGCCTCACCGTGGCCTCGGGCAGCGACTCGATGGGGAACGCCACATCCTCGATGAGGCACGACGTGCCCACAGGACGCGTGCCGCCCACGCTGGGGAAGATGCCCGAGCGGATGGCCCAGTACTTGCCGTAGACCTTGGGGTCTTCGGTGAACTCGGCAGGCTGGTAGAGCCGGAACTGTCCCAGGCATTCTTTAATCTTCGTCATCTTCTCCATCAGCTGCTCGTGGGTCACGGCCTTCGTCTCGGTGAGGATGGCCGTCAGGTTGTGGTAGTCGCCAGGCTCCACGCCCGCAATCCTGCCGGCATCCACGTCGGCCTTATATTGCAGGAACACAGGGTCGTCCACCGAGCTGAGCGACTTGTAGTCGAGCATCTCCGCGCTCTTCACCATCAGCTGCTCGGCGCTCATCGCCAGGTCCTCTTCGCCCGCCTTCAGCTTCTTCATGGCCACCACGGCCTCGCAGCTCTCGCGCATGGTCATGAAATAGACCATGGCCGACGCCTTGAACGGATAGTCCTTCAGCGTCTTCATCGTCACCTCCGAGAGGAAGGCCAGCGTGCCCTCCGAGCCTACGATGGAGTGGGCGATGATGTCGAACGGGTCATCGTAGGCCACCAGCGGGCGCAGGTTCAGGCCCGTCACGTTCTTGATGCTATACTTCTTTAATATACGCGCGCGAAGCCCCACGTCGGCACGAACACGGTCGCGCAGCGCCTCAATCTTCTCTAGGAACTCCGGGTGACTCTTGCGGAATGCCTCGCGGCTCTCCTCCGAGCCGGTGTCGAGCACCGTGCCGTCGGTCAGGATGATGCGTGCAGAGACCATCATGCGGTCGCTGTTGGCATGCACGCCGCAGTTCATGCCCGAGGCGTTGTTCACCACGATGCCGCCCACCATAGCCGCGCCTATCGAGGCCGGGTCGGGCGGGAACACCCGTCCGTAGGGCTTCAGAATCTCGTTCACCCGTGCCCCCACGATGCCGGGCTGGAGCCTGACTGTATCTCCGGGGGCGAGGCTGAACTTCTCCCAATGCTTCCCCGCCACGATGAGCACGCTGTCCGTGCAGCTCTGCCCGCTGAGCGACGTGCCGGCGGCGCGGAAGGTGAACGGCAGCCCGTATTGATGGCACAGACGGACGGTGCTTGAGATTTCCTCCTCACCGTCGCTACGGACGACGACCTTGGGAATCTGGCGATAGAAACTGGCATCCGTACCCCATCCAAGGGTGCGGAGCTCGTCGGTATAAATGCGGTCAGAGGGGATGGTCTGCCGGAGGTCGGTGAGGAATTTGTTCAGCATAGGTTTGTATAAGAATTCATGGTGACACACTAATCGTTTGCAAAGATACAAAAAGTCGGGGGCAAAACAAAATTATTTCCCCTTTTTTTTCTCAAATTTCTTTTTTTCGCGCGTATAATGCGTGCACGCGCGGAAATAACATGTATAGCGAACTCCCCCTGATAGAGGACACAGCATGAAAACCACTCAAAAGGAGTGAGTGCCCCTCTCTGCATGGTCGACCCCCTTCAGGGTCGATATTACTACTCTTTGCTCCCGGGGGTACTCGCTACGCTCATACCCTCGGCTTCGGAGTGGAGACACTTTCAGCGTCTTGTGCCAACTGCTATATCGTTGCCATTAATTAATTCCGCAATATACTGAGCTATTTGCTTCTTCAACAAGGGCAAGTCGTTGGTGTAGGTATCCCAAATTAATGTGTCATTTGTATTGATATAGCCATGCACCAGCGCATTACGCATATCTACGATGTCTCGCCACGGCACTTCCTGATGCTTGTCGCGAAACTCCTTTGTCAATAGATTGGCTGCCTCGCCAATAATCATAATGTTATAAACGACAGCATGATAGCACATGATATTCGCTCTCATGTCTTGGAATGACTTTCCCTTGAGATAGTCATTAATATGCTCTATGCACTCGTCAATATGACGAAGGCGATCAATGTCTCTAATCGTTTCTCTCATAAATAACTTTTATGTCACGATTTGCAGTTTTCTGGACATCTGGGCGGAGGGTTCCCTCTTCCACGAGATCAACTTTGCAACCCAGTTTTTCCTCCAGTTCACGATGCATGCGTAAATAGGCGAACAAACCTACGGGAAGGCTACGGTCGAATTTCACAAGAAGGTCAACATCGCTGTCCTCACGCTCCTCGCCTCGAGCATAGGAACCGAAGAGCCACGCCTTCAGGACGGGCTGCGTCTTGAAGTATTCTGCTATCTGCTGCGTCATTCTGGCTGAGGCAAGCGACTTGACGGAGTGCGGGACTTGTGTACTCATAGTTTCCTTGTTACAGTTTCGCGGACAAAATTACAAAATATTCTTGGAACGGCCAAATAGATAACAACTTTTTTAGCCCTCGAAATAACCAATACGGAAAAAACAACTTGGCTTTCCGTTGCATTTCCCTCGTTTTTTCGTAACTTTGCGCTTTCGAAGCACGAAGTTACTGCGCCTCGGCAAAAAAAAGAAACAATTCTTTTGTTTTGCGCTCGACTTTTCGTAACTTTGCACCCAAATTGCGTGAATCGAAAATCAGTAAATCGTAAATTCCCTGATGCCTGAAATATCTGTACGCGGGCTTGAGATGCCCGAATCACCCATCCGAAAGCTGGCTCCGCTGGCTGCCGCCGCCAAGAAACGCGGTGTGAAAGTGTATCATCTGAACATCGGACAGCCCGACCTGCCCACGCCGCAGGTGGCGCTGGACGCGCTGAAGACCATCGACCGCGACATCCTGGAGTACTCTCCCTCGCAGGGCTATCTCAGCTACCGCGAGAAGCTGGTGGGCTACTATGCCAAGTATAATATCCACGTCACCGCCGACGACATCATCATCACCAGCGGCGGCTCGGAGGCCGTGCTCTTCGCCTTCCTCAGCTGTCTGAACCCTGGCGACGAGATTATCGTGCCCGAACCGGCCTACGCCAACTACATGGCCTTCGCCATCTCCGCCGGTGCGAAGATTCGCACCATCGCCACCACCATAGAGGAGGGCTTCTCGCTGCCGAAGGTGGAGAAGTTTGAGGAGCTCATCAACGAGCGCACCCGCGCCATCATGATCTGCAACCCCAACAATCCCACGGGCTACCTCTACACGCGCCGCGAGATGAACCAGATTCGCGACCTGGTGAAGAAATACAACCTCTACCTCTTCAGCGACGAGGTCTATCGCGAGTACATCTACACCGGCTCGCCCTACATCTCTGCCTGCCATCTGGAGGGCATCGAGCAGAATGTCATCCTCATCGACTCGGTGTCGAAGCGCTACAGCGAGTGCGGCATCCGCATCGGCGCGCTCATCACGAAGAACGAGGAGGTGAGGAAGACGGTGCTGAAGTTCTGCCAGGCCCGCCTGTCTCCGCCGCTCATCGGCCAGATTGTGGCAGAGGCATCGCTCGACACGCCGGAAGAATATCTCCGCGACGTCTACGACGAGTATGTGGAGCGGCGCAAATGCCTCATCGACGGGCTGAACCGCATTCCCGGCGTCTACTCCCCCATCCCCATGGGAGCCTTCTACACGGTGGCCAAGCTGCCTGTGGACGATGCCGAGGAGTTCTGCCGCTGGTGCCTGAGCGACTTCCAGTATGAAGGCGAGACGGTGATGATGGCTCCTGCCGCAGGCTTCTACACCACCCCCGGCGCCGGCCGCGACCAGGTGCGCATAGCCTATGTGCTGAAGAAGCCCGACCTGGAGCGCGCCCTCGTGGTGCTGCAGAAAGCCCTGGAGGCATATCCGGGGAGAGTATTAAGTTGAAAAAAGGTCCCTCCTAACCTCTCTCTTATGGGAGGGGAGGAATACTCCCTTCCGTCGGGGTGAAGGGCTTGGGGTGGGCTAACAGGAATGAGAAGTTGAAACTGCCACTATTTTTAGCACGGCGCATTTATGGCCAGACGGACGACCGCCGTAAGGTGAGCCGCCCTGCCATTCGTATTGCCACTGCCGGTGTGGCCATCGGCCTGGCGGTGATGATTGTCACCGTGGCCGTGGTGCTGGGCTTCAAGCACACCATCCGCGACAAGGTGGTGGGCTTCGGTAGCCACATCCAGGTGGTGAACGTGCGCTCGGTGGGCATGCAGGGTGCGCAGCCCATCGTGATGAACGACAGTCTGAGGGCGGCGCTGACAGCCATACCCGGCGTGAGCCATGCCGAGCGCTACACGCTGGCACAGGGCATCCTGAAGACCGACGACGACTTCCTCGGCGTGATACTGAAAGGTATCGGTCAGGAATATGACACCCGTTTCCTGAAAGAGAACATCGTGGAGGGAAGCCTGCCCGCCTTCTCCGACAAGAACCCGCGTCCGGGCGAGGCCAACTCGAAGGAGAACCCCTACCCCATCGTCATTTCCCGAACGATGGCCGACAAGCTGAAGCTTGGCGTGGGCGACCTCATCTTCGCCTACTTCATCGGCGACCACGTGTCGCGCCTGGCGTTCAAGGTGGAGGGCATCTACCAGACGAACATGAAGCGCTTCGACGACCTGTTCTGCATTGCCGACCTCTACGTGGCCAACCGCCGCAACGGCTGGAAGGGCGACCAGTGCTCGGGAGCCGAGCTGCTGGTGGACGACTTCGAACAGCTGAAGCAGACCGACCGCCACATCATTGACTGCTTCACCCAGAAAGGACGGCAGGACAGCGACGGCAACACGCTGACCAGCATCACGATACACCAGAGCTACCCCACCGTGTTCCAATGGCTCGACCTGCTCGACATCAACGTGTGGATTATCCTCGGCCTGATGGTGGCGCTGGCAGGCTTCACGATGATCAGCGGCCTGCTCATCATCATCCTCGAGCGCACACAGATGATTGGCACGCTGAAAGCGCTGGGAGCCGGCAACGGCCTCATCCGCCACACCTTCCTCTGGTTTGCCGTGTTCATCATAGGCCGCGGCCTGCTCTGGGGGAATATCCTGGGACTGGGCATCATCCTCCTGCAGAAAGCCACTGGCATCGTCAGCCTGGACCCGCAGACCTACTACGTCAGCGAGGCACCCATGGAACTGAACCTGCCTCTCTTCGCTGCGCTGAACGTCATCACCCTCGTGGTGAGCATCCTCGTGCTGATAGGCCCCAGCTACCTCGTCTCCCGCATCTATCCCGCCCGCTCCATGCGCTACGAGTGAGCCTTTGCGTCGTTTCCATAAACCCACAGTCAACCCCATGGACCTGATAAAGAAATACTTCCCCGGCCTCAACGGCCGCCAAGCCGACCAGCTGGCGGCACTCGACGGTCTCTACCACGAGTGGAACGAGAAGATAAACGTCATTTCACGGAAGGACATCGACAACCTCTATCTGCACCACGTGCTCCACTCGCTGGCCATCGGCAAGATGGTGCACTTCAAGCCCGGCACAGAGATTCTCGACTTCGGCACGGGAGGCGGTTTCCCAGGCATTCCGCTGGCCATCCTCTTCCCGGAATGCCAGTTCACACTCATCGACGGCACGGGGAAGAAGATACGCGTGGCACAGGAGGTGGCACAGGCCATCGGGCTGGAGAACTGCGCCCCCGTCCACCGGCGCGGAGAGGAGGAGAAGGGAAAGTACGACTTCGTGGTGAGCCGCGCCGTGATGCCCCTACCCGACCTGGCTCGGATGGTGAAGAAGAACATCATCCGCGAACAGCGGAACGCCCTGCCCAACGGCATCCTCTGCCTGAAGGGCGGTGACCTGCAGGAGGAGACGCGCCCCTACAGGCGCATCGTTCAGGTACAGGCACTCAGCGACTGGTTCGCCGAGGAATGGTTCAAAGAGAAATACTGCATCTATCTACCAATATGAACGTACAATGTTTTCAATGTAACCCTGTGCAGGAGAACTGCTTCGTGGTGAGCGACGAGACGAAGGAGGCAGTGGTCATCGACTGCGGTGCCTTCTTCGACGAGGAGCGCAGGGCGGTGGTCGACTACCTCCGAAGCAGGGGGCTGACGCTGCGCCATGTGCTGTGCACCCACGCCCACTTCGACCACATCTTCGGCCTCGACACGCTCTACGCGGAGTACGGAGTCAAGCCTCGGCTTCATGCTGCCGACGACTTCCTCTATAACGGCATGAACGTGCAGATGAACAGCTTCCTGGGCGTGGCCTATAACCGGCAGATGCCCCCGCTGGGCGACCCGCTGGCCGACGGCGAGGAAATCAGTTTCGGCCATCATCGGCTGAAGGTGCTCCACACGCCAGGACATTCGCCCGGCAGCGTGCTCTTCTACCTGAAAGAGGAGAAGATGCTCTTTGCCGGCGACACCCTCTTCCGCATGAGCGTGGGGCGCACCGACCTGGAGGGCGGCTCATGGCAACAGCTCATGGAGAGCCTGCACCGCGTGGTGGCAAAACTGCCGGCCGACGTGAAGGTATATTCCGGACACGGACCTGCCACCACCATCGGCGACGAGGTGCGGAGGAATCCGTACTTGAACCCCTCCTAACCTCCCCGAAGGGGAGGGACTTTTTCCCGCTGGAGGGAGACCCCTACTAGCCTCCCCAAAAGGGAGGGAACTTTTCCTGCTGGAGGAACAGGGGAATGAAGTAAGAAAAAACTAGTCTTCCCGAAGGGGAGGAACCTTTCTTCCCCCTCCGGGGGACTGAGGGGGGTAAAAATTTAGTGATATGACAGGTGAATATATATTAAGTATTGTGATTGCGGCACTGCTGGGCGGCGCCATTGGTTTGGAACGTGAATACCGGTCGAAGGAGGCGGGCTTCCGCACCCATTTCCTGGTAGGTCTGGGCAGCGGCCTGCTCATGGTGCTGTCGATGCATGGCTTCGACGACTTCATGGGCATTCAGGGCATACAGCGCGACCCTAGCCGCATGGCTGCACAAGTCATCAGCGGCATGGGCTTCATCGGTGCCGGATGCATCATCTTCCAGAAGAACGCCGTGAAAGGACTCACCACAGCCGCTGGCCTATGGGTGACGTCGGCCATCGGCATGACAGCCGGCGCCGGCATGTACTTGCTGGCATTGGTAGCCACGGCACTGGTGCTCCTCTGTCTGGAAGGCTCGGACTTCATCCACCACAAGATTTTTCACGAGAACCCATCCTAGCCTAACAGAAGGGAGAGACCCTAACCCCCTCCTAACCTCCCCGAAGGGAAACCCCTCCTAACCTCCCCGAAGGGGAGGGACTTTTTTCCCTTGGGGAGGGACTATTCTTACGGTTAGGGGAGGGACTTTTCTTTCCCTTGGGGAGAGAGGGGGCTTACTCCGACATGTTCTTGATGTAGGGCAGGTGGGGCAGGTTCTTGAAACCGTAGAAGCGCAGGGCGTTGCCACCCAGGAAGGCAGCTTTCTGCACCTCGCTGAGTTCGCGGCTCTTGCAGATGAAGTCGTAGCTCATGCGGTAGGTGATGGCGGTGATGGTGCGCGGATAGTCGCTGCCCCACATCAGACGGTCCCATCCCACCCAGTCGGCGGCCTGGCAGATGCTGCGCACGGCCGAGGGATAGGGATAGAACTCGGCATTGTAGAGCCAGGTGATGCCGCCACTCTCCACCATGACCTGCTCACCCTGCAAGGCCAGCTTCACCTGCTGCTCGAAGCTGGGGGTGGTGACCATGCCGAAATGGCCTATGGCCACTTTCAACTGCGGGCACTCCTGTATGACCTCGGCCATCTCGCCAATCTGGCGCTCGTCGTCGGCAAGGCACATCGAGAGCACCAAGCCCTGCTGCTCCATATACTTGAACATGGGCATCAGCGTGAACAGCGACTCCTTGACACGATGGCCGGGGATGGCGATGCCCCGCAGGCCGGCTTTCTTCACAGCCTCGGCCTCTTTCCTGTTCCAAGCCATGCCCATACAGAAAAAGCGGTCGGGATGCTGGTGCTGCACCTCCGTCAGATAGTCATTCTGACAGCCGTCGATGATTTCCTGAACCACCACGGCCCCGCCCACTTGGGCATAGTCCATGTTCGAGAGGAATACCTCGGCCGTGTTCCGGCCGTCAACCATGAATGGCGGCAACATCTGCACCTCCTCGTCGAAGAAGACGCTCCGCCCGTTCTTCAGCGACAGGATGCGCTTCCCGTCGATGCTGGTGTCCTGTTTCAGCCACAGGTGGCTGTGTGCATCAATAATCATACAAAACCTCCTACGTGTTTTCCCAGGTTACTCGCTGCTGGTCGCCAATAATCTCTTTCACCTTGTTCACCAGTTCCCAGTCAGGCTCCTCGTTGGCCCAGTCGATGTTGCGCTTCACGTTCACAGGGTTGGCCGACGAGAAGAGCGTCGAGGCGATGCGGGGGAAGCTGACGGAATACTGCACGGCCAGCTTCTCGATGGGATAGTCCTTCTCACGGCAGTACTCGGCAGCTTTCTGACAAGCCTTGACCAGCGACTTCGGAGCAGGATGCCAGTCGGGCACGCCGCGCTGGCTGAGCAGCCCCATCGAGAGCGGCGAGGCATTGATGACTCCCACGTTGTGGTGCTCGAAGAAGCCCACGTAGTCGGCCAGCGCATCGTCGTTCAGACAGTAGTGGCAGAAGTTCAGGATGCTCTCCACCCCCTCGCTTCTTTCCACCACCCATTTCAGGTTCTGCAGCTGCAGGTCGGTGATGCCCACATGTCCCACTACGCCCTTCTGCTTCAGCTCGAAGAGGGCGGGAAGCGTCTCGTCGACCACCTTCTGCAAGCCTCCCGGCAGGGCAGCCTGGAACTCGATGTCGTGCACGTTGATAAGGTCGATGAAGTCCACGCCCAGTCGCTCCATGCTCTCATAGACGCTGCGGGTGACGCGCTCGGCTGAGTAGTCCCAGGTGTTCTTGCCGTCCTGGCCGTAGCGGCCCACCTTCGTGCTCAGGTAGTATTTGTCGCGGGGGATGCCCTTCAGGGCCTGCCCCAGCACGGTCTCGGCCTTGTAGTGACCGTAGTAGGGACTCACGTCGATGAAGTTGATGCCGCCGTCGATGGCCGTCTCCACGGCGCGGATGCTCTCCTCCAGCTTCGTCTCATGGAACACGCTACCCAGCGACGACGCGCCGAAGCTCAAATGGGAAATCTTCATTCCCGTCTTTCCTAATTCTCTGTACTGCATATCTGTCTCGTTTAAAATAATAATTCCTAACTATGAGCTGCGGCAAATATGCCGCACACCTAACCGCGCAGGACATAGCTACGCCTAATAGCCAACCTCAGCCCTGCCCTTCTCTCCAAAGGGCGGGGGCCTACGGCAGGGAGGGGAGAAATAGCTTCCTCCGGGGGAAGGAGGGATGCCAACTCTTTAACCTTCGGGTTGCAAAGGTACGAAAAAAAACTCAATTGTCCTACTCAAAACAGGAATAATTTACAGCGCAATGGAGGAAGTTGCCTACACTCGGAAGAAAAAAGAAAGGCTTTTCTTTTGTTCTTCCCTCATTTTTTCGTCGCTCGACGCTTGCCGTCGCTTGCTTTTGCAAGAACTTTGCCATTAAAATGGCGAACTTTTTCGCATAGCTCAAGGAAACTTCTCCGTCTCGGCAAAAAAAGAAATGGATTTCTTTTGTTTTGCGCTCGACTTTTCGTAACTTTGGCTGCGCCGAAGATACTGGCACTCGGAAGAACAAAAGAAAAACAGTTTTTTCTTTTGTTCTTCCCTCGTTTTTTAGTAACTTTGCACCCATAACTACATTTACTTCATTTTCTAACCAAACAAGTATGAGAACAAACAAGGCAATCAGGGACTTTTCCACACCCTCGGCCAAGAGACTGGGCTATTTCATAAGGCGGGCAGCAACGACGCTGCTCCTATGCGTGCTGATGACGTTGACGGCCTGTGGGCAACAGCATTTTGAGGATACCGACGTGCCAGGATTTGCAGCACTCATGGCTGACACGAGCGTCGTAGTGCTGGACGTGCGGACTGCAGCCGAGTATGCTGAAGGGCATATTCAAGGAGCAGTCCTGATAGACCAGGAACAGCGTGATTTCGTGGAGAAAGTGAAAGCTGCCGTGCCGGCTGACAGGAAGATAGCTCTTTACTGCCGCAGCGGCCGCCGCTCTGCCAATGCCGCCAAACGGCTGGCTGAGGCTGGATATAAATGTGTGAACCTGAAGGGCGGCATCATCGCCTGGAGAGAAGCCAGAATGCCTGTTACCAATGAGCCATAGACTAGAGACATGAACGGACAAGAGACGATTAAGACCGAGAGCGCTGTTCTCAGAATTGAGTATCTTCCCTCTCTCAACTATTCCATGCTGAACAATGGCGTGGAGACCTGTTCCAAATGCGTACTGGAAAATGTAGGCCGCCGCGACTGGCACCAGATTCAGATAAGCATCGGCGGCGAGCTTATCAAGCCCCATACGCAACGGCTGGAATTCCTTCGCGAAGGCCAATCCGTTCAGATCAGCCGCCTCAGCATCCTGCCCGACATCAAGCAGCTGAGCGAGATTACCGAGGCCGTCAGCACCACATTCACCATCACCGTGGAAGAACAGGAGGGGCTGTTATTACAGCAGGAGCTGCCCGTCACGCTGCTCGCCTACGACGAATGGGCCGGGGCGAATGTCATCCCCGAGCATATTGCCTCGTTTGTGGTGCCCAACAATCCGCTCCTTTCAAGAATAAAGGTTTCAGCTGCACAGTTCCTGGAGAAATGGACGGGGTCGTCGCAGCTGGACGAGTACCAGACACAAGACCGCAACCGCGTACGTGCTCAGGTGGCAGCCGTCTACGAGGCATTGCGGTCGGAGGGCATCGTCTATTCCGCCCCTCCCGCAGGATTCGAGACTAGCGGCCAGCGCATACGGATGGCAGACAAGGTACTGACCGAGAAGCTGGGCACCTGCATCGACACCAGCCTTCTGATAGCATCCTGCCTGGAAGCCTGCGACATTTACCCCATCCTGGTGATGATGAAAGGCCACGTGATGGTGGGCGCATGGCTCACTCCCACGGTCTGCCCCCAGATGGTCTGCGACGACGTGAGCCTCCTGCTCAAAGAAACCGCAGACGGCAACAACAACATGGTGCTGCTGGAATCGACAGCCATCACATCCTCGCAGAGCGTAGGATTTGAAGAGGCCGTCAAGAGTGCCCTGGCTAAACTGAAGGACGAGCGTTCTTTCAACTACTTTGTCGACATTCACCGCTGCCGGCTGGGCAACATCCGCCCCATGCCCCAGCGCATTCAGAAGGATGGCGTATGGACATTCGACAATGAGGGCGTGGAGCACCGGAACGCAACAGACCACGTCAACGAGCTGAACCACTATGACCTGCGGCTGGAAGACACGGGGAAGCCCGTCACCAAGCAGATGATTTGGGAACGGAAACTGCTGGACTTCTCGCTTCGCAACAACCTGCTCAACACCAGGCTCGGAAAGAGAGTGGTGCCTTTCATCTCTTTCGAGATAGAGCACCTGGAAGACCATCTGCAAAACAACGAAGACTATGCCATCACACCTTCGCCGGGAAAGAAAATAGAGCCGAACAGCGAGGGGATGTACGACTCGCAGCACCAGGCCGGGGAATATCAGAATTTCGTGTCAGAGATGATCAGGGGCAACAAGATTGCCTCCTATCTGACAGAGACCGAACTCCAGGGCGCACTGACCTATATCTACAGAATGGCCCGCACTTCCCTGGAAGAGAATGGCGCCAACAGCCTCTTCCTGGCGCTGGGAATGCTCAGATGGTTTGAGACGCCCAAAAGCGAACAGCCGCGCTATGCGCCCATCCTCCTTCTGCCGGTGGACATCGTCCGAAGGAGCGGCAGCAAATATGTCATCCGTAAAAGAGACGAGGACATCATCCTGAACATCACCCTCGTCGAGCTGTTGAAGCAGAACTTCAAAATCAACCTTGACATCTTGAAAGACCTGCCCAAGGACGAGAGCGGAGTGGACGTGAAGAAAATCTTCACCTGCTTCCGTCGCGCCATCATGGAGCAGAAAAGATGGAATGTGCTGGAAGAATCCATGCTCGGACTGTTCTCGTTCAACAAGTTCGTGATGTGGAACGACATCCACTCGAATGCCAGTCTGCTGGCTGAAAACACCATCATCGCCTCGCTCATCGAGAACCGTGACAAGCAGAATGCCTCAGAAGAAGCCATCGACGCCCGCATCATCGACAAGACCAGCTCGCCCATGGACTTCTCCATACCGCTCGACGTCGACTCCTCGCAGATGGAGGCCATCGTCGAGTCGGGAAGAGGCAGGACGTTCATCCTCCACGGTCCTCCGGGAACCGGCAAGTCGCAGACCATCACCAACATGATTGCCAATGCCCTCTACCAGGGACGGAGAGTGCTCTTCGTCGCAGAGAAGATGGCTGCCCTCTCTGTCGTACAGTCACGACTGGAGAAGATTGGCCTGGCACCCTTCTGCCTGGAGCTCCACTCCAACAAAGCCACGAAGAAGCACTTCCTGGAACAGATGGACAGGGTGCTGAATGTCACGAAGATCAAGGAGCCGGTGGAATATGCGTCGAAGGCCGAGGAGCTTTTCGCAGAGCGCAAGAGCCTGATCAGCTATATGGATGCCCTTCACCAGAAAGGCAGCAACGGGCTGAGCCTCTACGAGTGCATCTCTGAATACCTGTCCATCCCGCAGGAAGAAATACAGGAGGGATTGCCGGAAAAAGACATCCTGACAGACTCATATATTAAGAATTGCCGGGAGCAGACAGAGCCGCTGCTCACCATCCTGAATATCGTAGGCACCCCGCAGAGCCATCCGCTTTTCGGACTGGAGCCTGTAGACAACCGTCTCGACACCATCGACGGCATCAAGCAGCTGCTGCAGGAGTTCAGGCAGACCTTTGCTGACTATGCCCAGGCTATGGCGGCATGCAGCAGCGACATCATGCAGACAAATGTGCGGGCCTGCAGGCGGGAATGGGAGGACATACAGACCAAATGGTTCCTGCCACGATATTTCGCCAGGAAAAAGTTCCTGAAGGCTTTCCAAACCTATGGACGCGTCGACGCGACGAACATCGACGAGGTCTTCGCCCTGATTGGTGATTACCAGAACCGCCAGGATGTCTACCAGAGCAGCGCCGGACAGGACGGCGGCAATGGCCGCCAGGACTATGGGCAGGATGTGCTCGACCTCCACCGGCAGCTGGAGGAGACGACCCGACGGCTACAGGCAAAGACAAACCAACGGAACACGATTGAAGACATCGCCATGTCATCGGCCAGATGGCTCGACGGCTACCGGCAGATGAAGGACTGGTATCTGTGGACAGACAAGAAGCGTGAGCTCTGCCAGCAGAATCTTCAGACAGTAGTGGCGCTGCTTGAGCAGGGAGGGGAACCTCAGGAGGTCATACCCGCCTTCGTCAAAGGGGCATACCGCCGCCTCATCGCCATCGCCATCGATGCCGACGAACAGTTGCGCTCGTTCAACAGCCGACTGTTCAGCCAGCGCATAGAACAGTACCGGCGCGACACCTTGCGGTTCCAGGAGCTGAGCAAGGAGGAGCTATACAGCAAACTGGCAGCACGGGTCCCGGCGTCCTCGGCGTCCTCGGCCGACGGCTCTGAGATTGGCATATTGAAACGTAATATCGCCAACGGCGGTCGCGGAAACTCCATCCGCACTATCATTGACAGCATTCCCACGCTGTTGCCCCGCCTCTGTCCCTGTATGCTGATGAGCCCCATCAGCGTGGCGCAGTACATCGACATGAAAGCAGAGAAGTTCGACCTCGTCATCTTCGACGAGGCGTCGCAGATGCCTACCAGCGAGGCTGTGGGCGCCATCGCACGAGGCAAGGCGCTGATTGTCGTGGGCGACAGCAAGCAGATGCCGCCCACCAGCTTCTTCACCTCCACACAGGTAGACGAGGAAGAAGCCAGCATCGACGACATGGAAAGCATTCTCGACGACTGCAGGACGCTGTCGCTGCGCGAATACTATCTGAGCTGGCACTACCGCAGCAAGCACGAGAGCCTGATAGCATTCAGCAACTCCCAGTACTACGACAACCGCCTGTTCACCTTCCCCTCGGTCGACGATCAGACGGCCAAGGTCAAGCTCGTTCCCGTGGAAGGGGTTTACGACAAAGGACACACACGCAGCAATCCCGAGGAGTCGAAGGCCATCGTGAAGGAAATCATCCGCCGCCTCTCAGACCCGGAGCTGTCGAAGCGCAGCATCGGAGTCGTCTCCTTCAGCAAAGTTCAGGGCGACCGCATTGAAGACGACCTGACAGAGGAGCTTGACCGCCATCCGGAACTGAAGGACAAAGCCTACAACAGCCCGGAGCCCGTCTTCGTGAAGAATCTGGAGAACGTGCAGGGCGACGAGCGCGACGTCATCCTCTTCTCAGTAGGCTATGGGGCCGACAAGAACGGCAAGGTTTCCATGAACTTCGGCCCGCTGAACAATGCGGGAGGCGAAAGGCGACTGAACGTAGCCGTGTCGCGTGCACGCTACGAAATGATTGTCTATTCCACCCTGAAGTCCAGCCAGATAGACCTCAAGCGCTCGCAGGCCAAAGGCGTGGAAGGCCTGAAGGGCTTCCTGGAGTTCGCCGAGACAGGACGCCTGCCCATCGTAGACAGTGCCGTGCAGGAAGCCGACAGGAGCGTGATGGTGCGTCAGATCTGCGACATGCTCACGGCAGAAGGCTATGTAGCCATGCCATGCGTAGGAAGGTCGAATTTCAAGGTAGACATTGCCGTCTCCGCAGCCGCCCATCCTGAGAAGTATATTCTCGGAATACTCTGCGACGGCAAGACCTATTATGAGACAAAGACCACCCGCGACCGCGAGATTGTGCAGCCCAGCGTGATGAAGATGCTGGGATGGCGCGTGATGCGGGTCTATTCCGTCGACTGGTACGAGAACCGGGAGCGGAGTCTACGGCAGATTCTCGACGAGCTGAAAGCCTGCGAGAACGACGGCGGAAAGATGGCGGAGGAAAAAGACGACATACCGCTCAAGGCGTTCTGTGCAGACAACATCAGGAAGGCCGACGTCCTCGAAGAGCCTAAAAGAAACCAGGGACAAAAACCCTATGTCGAGGCAGAAGTGACTGTTCCCCCCGTCGACAAGGCGGCGTACAATCCAGCTGCGGCCTACAACGCCAAGGTCATCCGCCAGATACTGGCCAAGGAACAGCCCGTCACCGAGGCCTACCTCTGCAAGCGCGTGGCCAAGATCTTCGGCTTCGCACATGCTGGAGCCAACATTCAGAGAGCCGTCTCATTAGCCTCGGCAAAGTTCTACCGCGACCCGCTTTCACTCGCAGGAATATCCACCCTGTGGCTGAACGAGGCTAGTGCGAAAAGCTACAGCTCCTACCGCTCACCGTCGCCAAGAACCATCACTGAGATTCCCGTCTGCGAGGTGATGAATGCTGTCAGAGAGGTCATCAGCGAAGAGTTCTCCCTCCCCAAGGAAAAGATTCCCACAATAGCAGCCCGCAAGCTCGGATTCGGAAATGCCGGAGCAAAAATAGTAGAGACCATCCATACCATCCTCGACATGATGCTGCAAAAAGGCCTCATCAGAGAAGCGAACGGCATGCTCTCACTCGCTTAGCCCCCTGTCTTCCTTGCAGAGCAACGCCAGCTGGGCTGGAGTAGCTCAGAAAGGAAAACCGCCGCCGAAGGGAAACTGCATCTTCTTTTCAACGAGCGGCTGTATGCGGGGCTGCCAGTCGCTGTCGAAACGGGCGATGTTACGGTCGAGGAACGCCAGGCGGTCGGCGAGCCACTGCTTGAGAATACTTATCTCCTCGTCGTAGCTGCTGACACGGTAGGCGGCAAAGCCGTCAATCATCAAAGGCATGCCGCCACCAAACTGTGGCATCCCGCCCATCGGTAGAAAACCTCCTTGCGGCATCTGACCCATCTTGGGAAAACCTCCTTGCGGCATCTGGCCTATCGGCGGAAATTCTCCTTGCGGCATCTGACCTATCGGTGGAAATTCTCCTTGCGGCATCTGGCCTATCGGTGGAAAACCTCCTTGCGGCATCTGCCCTATCGGTGGAAAACCTCCTTGGGGCATCCCTCCCATCGGTGGAAACATGCCATTCATGGGAGTCTTGTTCTTGTTTTCTTCAAACTGCCGCTTCTGCTCCTCCGTGACCAGCAGCTCAGGATAGGTCTGGAAATGACGATCCTTCGCGCTGCCCAACAGCTGTGCCTGACGGTCGATGAAGTCATTGACAGCCTTGTTGCTGAGCACGCTCTTACGCAGCGCCTGATAGCGTGTCTTCACGGCCTTGCGGAAACTGGGGTCTTGCAGCAGTCGCTGCCACATGGCCGGGGTGGGATTGTTGTTCCCGCCCTCATAGCACCATGATTCCGGCTCGTCGGCATTGGCCAGATTGCTGTTGCCGTAGGCGTAGTTGTAATCCCACACAGGACCGGCAAAGAGCTTCCCGCCAGTGCCGTCGGCATGCTGTTTCTCCTTATAGAAATAGGCGCTGCGACGGTAGGCGTCGGCATTGAGGCTCAGCTCGGTATGAATGAAATAATCTACGAACGAGGCGACGTCGATATAGCGGGCGTAGCCCTTCACTGGGTCGGCAAAGTCATCCGACTGTATCACCTGCTCCACGGTGTCCACATAGTTCTGTATATAGGCCATCTGCTCGGGTTGCAGGTTTTTCTTCTTCGGATAGATGCACGACCAGATGACCTCGCTCGACATGATGCCTTCGCCGATGCCCGGCACTTTCGAGGTGAAGGTGGCATCATCCTCATCGAAGGTGTCGATGCGCAGCAGGTATCCGCCAGTCAGCTCGCGTCCGCTGACGTCGCTCTTTTTCATCTTGCTGATGTCCACGCGGTCCTTCCCCCGCTTGATGGCTTCTGTCAGGATGTAGATGCCTCGGTACTCGCCGTCCATCGTCAGCTCGCACATCACCGTCCTCGGTCCCCAGTGCCCCATGTCGCGCCACAGCTGGAAAGCCAGCGGGTCGCGCAACATCGACACGTCGTTATAGGGAGCCAGCAGCACCCAGTCGCTGTGAGCGGGCAGGCCCAGCAGGCTCACGTCGAGCTCATGGCCGTCGGCATCGCGTGTCTCCACGGTGTATTTCTTCTGATTGAAGGCCAGCGAGCTGTTGCCACGAAGCTTGATGCCAATGGGGCCGTCGAAGCCCTCTGTCTGCATGTGAGCCGTCACTTTCTGCTGCGCGTTCAGCGGCGACGAGGTGGTGATGGCTATCGAGGGCAGGCTTTCCTGAGCATATATGCCCTGGGCGAAAGCCATTGCCGTCAGCATGGCGAACACGACTTTAAATCTGAAAACAAAGTGGGGCTGCCTACAGGCAATCGCTAAAAACAATCTTTTTTCCATTATCGTTCGTATTAAAATAAACTTCATAGAGCGTCAGGCAGAATAGACCGGCAACACAGCTAACGCCTGAACACCAGCCAGGGAATGATGCCCTTCCATTTCTTATGCGGATAGTCGGCAGGATTGCCAATGTCATGGCGGAGCCCGTCTTTATCGCGGCGGAACCCATAGTCGGTGCCGCCGGTGATGTAGATGGCATCTATGAAACCGTATTCGCGGAGGGCGTCGGCAAAGTCCCAGAGGGTCTCCTTATGGCGGGTGGCTATATAATAGAGGCGGTCGCCGATGCGGCCGATGGCGCGACGCTCCACCTTGCCATGCAGATAGAAGCGGGCAGGGATGACACCACTACTCACTAGGATGAACTGGCGGAAGAACGAGCCGCCGCGCTCCAGAACATAGCTCTTCACCTTGTCGCTCCTGCCGATGCCAATCACCATGCGGCCGTCGGCCATGGCCATATAGCCCAGGCGCGAGCGGTCTGTCTGCAGCTCCTTCCCCTCAGCCACCAGCGAACCGAGATAGGTGCCGTCGGCCTTATGATCGGCTGAGCGGCAGTAAAGATATACGGAAATGTCTGACGTGTCGGGTTCCTCAAACTCGATGGAGGCCTTCAGCCCGTGAATGGCATAGAAGTCCATGGCAACGCCGAGGATGCTGTCGCTGGTCATCACGACCTCCGGGGCTTCCTGCTTGACTGGCGTCTGAAGTTTTTCTATGTTCTGCGCTGGCGTGACAGAGACGGGAACCCCGATGTGATGGTAGTAGTTCCAGAAGTAATAGCCTGCGAGGACCGCCACCATCAGACAGCCGACAGCCACCAGCGCAAGGAGTCGCTTCAGCCATTTACGCTTCCAGGAGGGGCCAGCAACCTTTGTCACCATCTCCTGAGACGGTGACTGCTCATCACGCTCGATGATGATGACGGGCACTTCGGGCTTCTGCTTGCTTATATCATCCATTGTCGGCCCCTTTCTCGTTTTCCAGTAATTCCTTCAGCTGTCTCAATGCCTCACGCGACACGTTGACAGGCTTGATGTCGCCCTTTATCTGCTGACCAGAGAATATCAGCATCTGCTCCGTGAGATTGATGACATGGATATAGCGCCTGTTGACGATGAGACTCCTCCCCACCCTAGTGAACATATTGTTCTGAAGCTGTTGGAACACCTCGTCGAAGAAGTGAAGCTGGAAGGTCATCTTGCGGCTTTTGCCATTCGTCAGTACAAGGTCAGAATAATTGCCGTCGGCACGGACGTAGACAATCTCGTCCGTGGCGACTCGCACCAACTCGGTGCTGGTAGATATCCTGAGCCACTCCATGCTGACACACAATTAGTGCGCAAATTTACGCATTTTTATTGAAACTTCCACAGAATGACTTCATTTTTTAACTTTGTTTACTGACAAATGACCAAAGCAGCAGCGGTTTCTTCTCCTTGTTGATGAGCGGCCACAGGTAGTTCATCCCCCTGGAAGAGACGGTGAAACAGCCCTGACAGCATGTGCAGTTTAGGGGGATGGTCCTGCTGCAGGCATCACGATGGATACCCGCAGCAGCACGGTTTCTCCCCATAAGGAGGACATCATAGGAATTGGTTGGCCAGCCACTTGATGAGTCTTATGACTTCGCCGACAGTCGCCTTCTTGTAGAGCTTGCCCTCCACCTTGTCCACCACCTCAAAGTTGGTCGATTTAATCTTCGAAGCATCGCTCACGTCGTAGTCGTCAGCATTACAGGGAGAATAGACCTCGCAGTTCATGCCCTGCTTCTTGTAGTAGATCGTCAGCGTGCGTCCGTCGTTAAACTTCGTCGTCTGCTTCACCACAATGTTTGCAGGAACACTCTTCTTCAAATCACTCTTGCTGTTTTTCGCAACAGCGGGCGTCGATGCCATCATGCTCATGAGCACGACCATCAAGGTAATAATTAACTGTTTCATCGAACAACTCCTTTGTTTGACACTGCAAAATTAGGAATACTTTCTGAACTGGAAAAGAAAATCCCGCCTCGTTGTATGAACCGGCGGGATTGTTGTATGAACGTTGTTCTTGTCAATAAGGTGAAGGTCATCAAAACAACGTAGCCACCAAGAAGACTAACTAAGCATCTTCGTTATCATTAGCGAAATAGTCTTCTTCTGACATCGCTTGTTTGAAACTCATGCCGCGAGCCAGTTTGTCGTAGAATGCTTTACGTGAGCGCTTCTCTCTCATAAACATCGCCTTTGTGCCATAGGTACTGGAAATGAAGTTCATGCTGTGGTCAATGCCCATGCCGCGGGCCACTGCCAGCGCATCCTGGTTGGCACCGATATAGGTGAAGAGCCAGTTCTTTTTCTTCAAGTCCTCCACCAGTTGGAAGACTCGCTGATGATTCCACTCTCTCGAAGAGTTCTCGTATCCGTCGGTGATGATGGTCACCAGGGCGTTGTCCTCCTCACTGAGGTTTCGCTGCAGGTTGGTGATAGCGTCGCCCATGGCATCATAGAGAGGCGTATTATCCGTAGGCTGATAATCCTTCTCGTTGAAGTCGGAGACCTTCGTGATGGGCATACGGTCATAGACGATGGAAATGTGCTTGCCGTTGAACACGACAAGACTGAGCATCTGTTCCTGATCGGCATTTTCTTCCTGTGCCGTACGGATGGTCTGAATGGTTTCCACTACGCCAGCGATGGCTTCGTTTCTGATGCTGTACATGGAGCCAGAGGCGTCCAGAATGATAAGGTTGTAGATTTTCTGATTCATGTTGTTGATTGTTTTTAATGAGTGAATGAGTTTTTTGTCAGGCATTTTTCTTTAAGTAGATGTAAGCAGGGTAGTTCCCAAGGACAAAGAGTGTTACAGGACACAGCCAGATCTTCTTTGTAAATCCAGCAATTCCACTCACCTCATATTGAGCACCACCTGTCAGAAGGGGAACTTTTCTCTGAAACAACTGGCCAGTCCAGCGTCTAAACACCATATGAATCCTTTCAGAACCTTGTAAGACAGCCAAACAAGTGTGATAGCACCGATGACCATTAGGGCGATTTGATAGATTTCCATTTTGATTTGTTTAAAGAGAAATGAGATAATAGCCAATAAGAACATTCAATCCTAAGAGGACCAGATAAAAGAGAATAAAAATGAGCAGGTTCACCATCTGATAGGTTGTATGCCATTTCCTGGCTAACCTCTGCAAATCAACCACACAAAGGTCAAACGCAGTATTGAATGGCAGATGATAATGCTGCAGCATTTTGATGAAAGCATACACATATGCGATACCATAGATCAGTAAGGCTGCAGATAGTGCCAGCCACCACATCGAAAATGACTCCATCATCTTGTAGACTGCGATTCCAAAGGGAGCCAAGCCTGACAATGCCAGAACACCCCCTTGTACCCACAGGTTGAAAACCACAGAGATCTGCTTGTAGGTAAGCCCGAAGAGCTTACCTAACAAGAGCAGGAACAACACACACAATCCGAATGGCAGTAGTGCCAAGTCAATCCATCTGAATTTTCTCTTCATACTAATCATTATTGATGTTTATTGGCATCTGCTTGATATAAATGTACTGAGGGTAATGGCCTAAGACGGTCAGCGTGACTGGGCAGATCCAGATTTCACGGGTGAAGCCTTCGAGACCGTTAACCTTGTAAGTAGCACCTGCGAATAGTCCTGAATACTGCTTCACGCACTCGAAATAACCATTGGATTTCATCCGACCTTTTCTCGCCATGGCAGAATTGATGCCAGCATCATTCTGCTCATTTGGCTTAACGAAAACGTTCATGCTGGTCTGTTTCTTCTTGGATGGACGGACTAACACACGTACACGATTCTCTTTCTTTGTATCAAGAAAGGTCAACAGATGATTGGAGCCTGCAACCATGGCAAGGTTATACCGATCGCCAGGCCATGGCATATCGATGTACCACATGTCGTCATCATGGACAAACTTGAGGTCATAAACTTTGCGACAGTAGCCGCAGATTCCTTTTGCATAAACCCATACGAGTTTAGCATACATGATTGTACGATTAAACATTAGAATAAGATTTAGTGGAACGCTTCTGGGAGTTTCCCAAATGCGGGTGCAAAGTTACAACATTTTTCCGAAATCTCCAAATCGCGCCATTCGTTTGATTGTCAGTACGTTGCAAGTTTGGCACAGTTTTTGCTGTATTCGGACTTCGGCGTAAAAATCAGTTTACCTGAGCATTTTCTTCTTGTTCTCTGAGCTTGGCCATTTCGCTGCCGACAAGGTGATGGGCGGTAAAAAAGTCACCTAATTCATTGCGTAAATAGTCTTCCAGATTTGGCATCTGAGGCATGAATGGGAATACCGATTTACAATGCACATCTACAGTCTTCCCCTCTTCATTAATTGTATAGATGGTCATGGTAGCACAATTGATGTTGGCATGATTAACGGCTTTTTTCAATCTGGAGAACTCTTCAACGTTATACAATTCCACATGCCCCCAATAAGTATCCCAAACACGCACGTACCATCCCTCGTTATTGGCAGTGGCCACAAAGTGCTCACCTTGATAAGCGAAAAGAATGTTTCCATCCTCAGAGTCTATCTCATACTGGCAGCCAATCTTGGTGAGCGTTTCGAGGAACAGGTCTCTGGTGCCTTTGGTTTCCTCCTCAGATTTAACCTCAATTAAATCCATATATGATTCGACATCTTTTATTTTACTTTCGATATATTCAGACCTAGCACACTTCTCGTAGAATTGATGTGCATTTATGAAATATTCATAAGCCTTGACATTATCGTCGGCGAAATAATA
>JAILFU010000056.1 GCA_024697405.1 Prevotella sp. | reverse complement strand
GCCAAGTGGTCATCCATGCCGTTTCGCTCTTTGAAGGCCTTTATTTGAATATGTCGTGCTTGATGAGTTGCTGCACATCAGCAGGCGTATCATTCATCTTGCAGCGTTCCACGATGTAGCGGATGATTTTATCGGACATTGACGGGTGCTTCACCCACAAGTCGCTGCGGTTTTTCCAGCGTCCTCGGTAATGGGTCTTGTCGGTCAGTATGACAGCATCCTTGATGGCAGGTCGGCCCATCTCCATATACCAGCCGTCCTTCAGGCTGTACTTGCCATACTCTTGAGGAATGACAACTATTTTTCCCTCGTTAGAAAGTACAATTCCCGCAGCGGCATATTCGCCGTCGGCTCCGTAGTACTTGAACTGCGTGTAGCCGTTGGCTTTACCGCACACAATCTTCTTCTCGCCGTCATACTGCATCCATTCCAGCGTCCATGCGCCGATGAGTTCTCGGTCGGCTACTCGTGCTGTCTGGGCGTTTGCTTGCGTGGCGCACAGGAGTAGTGCTGCCAGGGTCATCATCATCTGTTTCATAAGCTTTCGTATTAAGTGGATAAATAAAATATGATGCAAAATTATTTGTTTTGCGTAGCACGGCAATGGCTTTTTGCTCGCATGTGGTTCGCAACAGGTTCGCATTTGGTTCGCAAGGACTGTTTAGGTGCCGATGGAGAGGATAAAGTCGTCCCACTCCTTGGCTCCACCCTCACGGCCGAACACTTTCTTGAAGAGCCGCTTGCGCAGGGTGCTGATGGTGTTCACTTCGCGGGCCAGCACAGCGGCAATGTCTTTCGTCGGGATGCGCAGCTTGATGAGCAGACAGGTGTGGTACTCCACGTCGGACATCGGATAGAGGCTCTGCAGCTGGGCGGTGAAGCCGGGATAGACAGTCTTCAGCCTTTGCTCCACTAGCAGCCATTCCTCGTCTTTCATCAGACTGCCAGTGGCCATGCGTCGTTGCAGGGTGGCATATTCGTCGGAGGCGAAATACTCATCCTCGACCGACTTGGCGGCTAGGCGCACCAGCTGCGGACGGTTCTCCTGTACTTCCTGAATCTGACGGAGCTGGAGCCAGAGCTGTTGGCGGCGGCGACGGCCTACGATGTAGCTTGCCACGGCGAAGATAGCGATGACGGCGAGGGCGGCGAGGAGCCATTGGATGCGGCTGGCCTGCTGACGCTCGCGGGCAGAGAGTACGTATTTCTGTGCGTTGACTGATGTTGTGCTGAGGGGCTGGCTGTCGAAGATGTCGCGTATGTCGGCACCCCATTCGCTGTAGAGGTCGTCGTCGCGAGAGAAGGTGTAGAGAATGCCGATGCGCTGGATGGTGATGGTGGATATTCCCGACGCATCATTGCCTACCCCTTGTCTTTCGCCGACAAGGAGCGGATGTGGGTCGCCGTCCTCCAGGTAAAGCCATTCGCCGCCGCCCTTGTCAATGAGCGTGATGGTGTGCATAGCCGTAGGCTGGATGAGCAGACCCGTGGGTGTGGTTGAGATATTACATTCGTAGAGCATGTTCTTAGACGAGCCAACCGACGAAGTCGAGTGCTGGCTGTCGTAGATAAGACATGACGTTCCGTTGCCGTTCAGGGCATAGTCCAGCTCGGTGCCCGACGGGTATTCCACATGGCGCAGCACCCATGCCCCGGTGAGGTCGAGAGGGCTGAGCGGTGTGGGCTTTCCGGGCTTGTTCGAAGATGGCCGAGTCGTGACGGGCGAAGGCAAGGCCCGACCGTCGCGGGTCGGCTGCCGGCTGTCGGCGCAGGCGACGAGCGCGAGGAGCTGGAGGAGAAGAATGGTGATGTGATGATGTTTCATGTGTAAGCAATTTGATTGCAAAATTACTCGTTTTACCCGTAAAAGGCTAGAGATGTTGTTCGCATTTTGTTCGCATTGTGATTCCACCGTCGCTATTTGGCTGCGAAGTTACAGAAAAAGGCGCAGAAAAGCCCTCGGCGATGCCCGTAAATAGGGTGCCGAGGGCGCAACTCTGAAAAAAGTTTCAGACTTTCAGGAAATTTCCGTGCTCAGTCTGATGCCTTTTGAGAAGAAAGTAGGGAGGGGTGGTGGCTTGACTCATTTTTGCCCGAAGGTGATTTCCCTGCGAATCTTGGAAAGCAACTGCGGAGTGATGTTGAGGAACGAGGCGATGTCCTTCAGCGAGAGCATCTGCACCACCTGCGGACAGCGGTCGAGCAGTCGGCGGTAGCGGCTGCGGGCGGTGTAGCGGTAGTGGTCGAGGTCGCGGGCATAGACCATCTTGAACAGGTTCTTCAGAATCTTCAAGTCCAGCTTCGCCATCTTCGGGTCGTTGTCTATCAGGGCTTGCAGCTCCTGTCCGCTGATGACACGCACCTCGCAGGGCATGTCCGCCTCGATGCTCACCTCCGACACGTCGCCGTCGAGGCAATAGGGAAAGTCGGCCACGAACTCGCCCTCGAAGGCGAAGCCTGTGCAGTAGTCCTTGCCCTCCTCGTCGTTGTGTACCATGTACTTGAAGCAGCCCCGCTCCACGTAGGCCACCCACTGCGCCGGCTCGCCCGCCTCTTCCAGCGTCTCGCCACGCTCCATCACGCGCCGCTCCCCGTGCTCCATACAGTACTCCCGCAGGAACTCCAGGTCCAGGCCCTCCTTGTAGGAATTAAAATGTTTGTTCGATGTCATCATCAGATGGATTGCCATAGTGGCTCACGCTCCCATCCACGTGGGAAGCCCGATTGCCTGTTGCTCTTTTTATCATATTTATCATAAATGACGAAGTCCCACCGTGGTACGCATTGTCAGGAGGCGTGCCAGGAACTGTCGGTGCAAAGGTAAGGCTTTTCTTTGTACTGGCCAAACAATTGGAATGAAAATGCCAGTTTGAGGCACTTTTTTTAGGCAACAATATAGCAGTTGACCCAGGAATTACTTTTCTGCATGCCGCCGGAGAGCAAGCCGGATGGCACTCCCCTCCCTTCAAGGGGAGGGGTAGGGGTGGGGTCTCTAATATCCTCAGCGAATCTGTTATCGTCTGTGTTTTCTCGGCGGAAAAAGTTAGAGACCCCACCCCTGCCCCTCCCCGTAAGGGCAGGGTTCAAGAGGGAAAAAGCTATGGGTAGGCGACCGCAGGTCGGGCGCTTGACCTGCGGTCGCTTGCTACCAAAGGGACGCAAGAATGCGGCTACCGCCGGAGAAGATGTCATGGGTCAACTGCTATGTCATTACCCTTTTCTATGTCATTTTTGCAGTTTTGGACGTATATACGCGCGCACGCGATATGATTTTTGGCGCTACTCCCGCTACTTTGATGTCTAACCTTCACGTATGCAAGACGTTACATGTAGCTACAGCACTCATTTTGGAGCTACTTTTGTAGCTACACTTCCAAACGTCGTCCGTTTTTTCCCAAACGGCGTCCGTGTTTTCCCAAATGGCGTTCGTATTTTCCCAAACGGCGTTCGTATTTTTTCAAACGGCGTTCGTATTTTTTCAAACGGCGGCAGTATTTTTTCAAACGGCGGCAGTATTTTCCGCTCATTACTTCTCTCTGCCTGTAGCTACAAAAGTAGCTCCAAAAAGAGTGGTGTAGCTACCGGCAACGGTCTGTTTGTCAGTCCGTTTAGTGCCAAAGTAGCTCCTGTAGCGCGTTTTTTCACGCGTATTATACGCGCGCGCGAGCATTTGCCGTCCCTATGTTGTTGTCTCCTCTCGCGAAGCGACTTCTATTCCTCATGCATCGTAGCCGTCGTCGATGAGAAACTTGAAGTCCTTGAACGTGTGCTCCACCACCAGTGCGTTCTCCTTCTGCGCCTCGCCGTCGGGGGCAGCGCGGCATAGCCGTCGTTGATGTAGCGGAAGGCGGTCATGTAGGCATACTGCTGCTTGTCGGCAGCCTCCAGCTGCTTCACCACGGGGTCCACCTGCGACTTCTGCCACACGTCGTCCTCCTGCACGCGGGCCTGGTGTACGGCCTGTGCCTTCTGCAGGAACACCTGGTTCTCGGTCTCGAAGTTTCCGACGGCATCGTCCGCTCGGCGACGAAGGAGACGCTCTTACCTTTGCATCGGATTATAGATAATGTTCTAAATGTCCGATGTTAAACATCGTATAAATTTAGTTCATGCGGCAACAATTTTGTAGTTTCGCTAGAGATTGTGGCCGTGGAGGGCGAGAGTATTGTGTCGCTAGGTAAGCCGTCTGACTATATCGTTAGCAAGACCTTCGTCCGCCCTCCTTTTAAAGTCTTTAGAGTCTGAACAAAGAATCGTAGCACGTCGCTGGACGATGCAGTGTCCGACAAGAGTGAAGTCGAGGAAGGCTT
>JAILFU010000013.1 GCA_024697405.1 Prevotella sp. | reverse complement strand
CGTAGTCAGCCGTGACACGCTGATTGAGAGCCGAATGCCCATCGTCATCATGAAAGGCATGCGGGTGGACAGTGCCGCCACGCTCACTGTGAAGAATACTACGCTCTTCTTCCACGACAAGGCGGGCATCGACGTGCACGGAACCATCAGAACCGACAGCGTGGTGATGCGCGGCGACCGGCTCGACCGCCTCTTCAGCTATCTGCCCTACGACCGCGTCAGCGGGCAGTGGAGGGGGCTTCGACTGCATCAGTCTTCCTTCTGCAATCAGTTGCTACACACAGAGATACGAAATGCTGAGTACGGTATTGTGTGCGACTCGTCGGCAATGCCCGAAGACCGCCAGCGGCTCTATATGGAGCAGAGCGTGGTGCATAACTGTGCCGGCCCCGGCCTGGAAGCACGCAATGCCAGCGTCGGCCTGCTGCGCTGTCAGTTCAGCAATACACAGGGTGACTGTCTGGCATTCTATGGCGGCATTGCCGTTATCGACCACTGCACAGTGGCTCAGTTCTATCCCTTTACCGGTGGCAGGGGCTCAGCCTTGCGCTTTACCAACTACAGCGGCGAAAATCCCTGCCCCTTGATTGCCCTACAAATGACAAACAGTATTGTGACTGGCTATGCCGATGATGAGGTGATGGGCAGCACGATGGAAGACGATGCCGGCACTCCCTTCAACTACATCTTTGAGAATACGCTGCTGCGCACCCCGCAGGTGATGGTTGACGGTCAGCCCGACACGCTCCGCTTTGTCAACGTGCGATGGGAGACACCTAAAGACTCCATTCAAGGCACAAAGCACTTCAAGCTGGTGGACGAGCGCAACCTCATCTACGACTTCCACCTCGACAGCCTTTCCACTGCCGCAGGACTGGGATGCTATGAATGAGCAAAAAGGGTAGGGGGGAACTTCAAAGTTTTTGGAGTAAGGGTAGCCATTTCTCCTGCTGTTTGGTGTGCGGCGTATTCGCCGCAGCTTGGAGTTAAAAAAAATTAACGGAAAGAAATAACTCCTAACTCCTATCTCCTAACTCCTAACTCTTTTGTACCTTTGCACCCGAATTTGACGTACTTTTTGATTTTTCTATGGTTTACAATATATTCAAGGGGCTGGGAATAGCCTTGGTGACGCCTTTTAGACAGGATGGAGCGGTAGATTATGACGCGTTGCTGAGGCTCGTGGAATATCAGCTGGAGAATGGGGCTGATTTCTTCTGTATTCTGGCCACTACAGGCGAAACTCCTACGCTGACGGCTGAGGAAAAACTGCGCATCAAGAACCTCGTGGTGGAAAAAGTGCAGGCTCGTGTGCCTATACTCATGGGTTGCGGAGGCTATAACACCGCTGCCGTGGTGGAGGAGCTGAGAAATGGCGACTTCAAGGGCGTGGACGGAGTGTTGAGCGTATGTCCCTACTACAACAAACCGTCGCAGGAAGGACTCTACCAGCATTTCAAGGCCATAGCATCGGCCACTCAGCTTCCGGTAGTGCTGTATAACGTGCCCGGAAGAACAGGCGTGAATATGAAGGCAGAGACAACAGTCCGCCTGGCACGTGACTGCCAGAATATCGTAGCCATTAAGGAAGCCAGCGGAAACCTGGAGCAGGTGGACGAGATCATCAAGAACAAACCGCGTGACTTCGACGTCATTTCCGGCGACGACTCGCTCACGTTCCCTATGGTCAGCTGTGGCGCAGTAGGTGTTATATCTGTCATTGGCAACGCCCTGCCTCGTGAATTCTCGAAGATGATTCGCCTGCAGATGCGAGGAGAATATGAACCCGCAAGAAAGATACACCATCGTTTCACCGACCTCTTCTCGCTGCTCTTTGTCGACGGCAACCCAGCCGGCGTGAAGGCTATGCTTCACGAGATGGGATTCATAGAGAACGTGTTGCGTCTGCCGCTGGTGCCTACCCGCATCTCCACCCTGCAGCGCATGAGCGAAATCATGAAGGAGCTGAAAATATAGCTTGAATTTTTAATTGTCGAGATGTCGAGATGTCGAGATATCGAAATGCCGAGACGTCGAAATATCGAGATATCGAAATGCCGAAATATCGAAAATAATCGTAAATAAAACAATATGAACATTTCTTATAAATGGTTGAAGGAATTTGTCGACTTTGAGCTGACTCCGCAGCAGGTGTGCGACGCACTGACCTCTACGGGTCTGGAAGTCGATGCGCTGGAAGAAGTGCAGGCCATTCGCGGCGGCCTGAAGGGTCTTTATGTGGGCAAGGTGCTCACCTGCGAGCTGCATCCAAACAGCGACCATCTGCATGTGACAACAGTAGACCTGGGCCGTGGCGAGCCAAGCCAGATAGTATGCGGCGCTCCCAATGTGGCTGCAGGACAGAAAGTCATCGTGGCCGACCTGGGCTGCGTGCTCTACGATGGCGACAAGGAGTTCGTCATCAAGAAGTCGAAGCTGCGCGGCGTAGACTCCTGCGGCATGATTTGTGCTGAGGACGAGATAGGCATTGGTACGTCGCACGACGGCATCATTGTACTTCCCGACGATGCTGTGGTGGGAACGCCTGCTGCTGAGTATTATCACTTGGACAGTGACTGGCTCATAGAGATAGACATCACCGCCAACCGCGCCGACGCTCTTTCGCATTGGGGCGTGGCCCGCGACCTCTATGCATGGCTCCGCCAGAACGGCTACGAAACCCGTCTCCACCGTCCTGGTGTTGACAGTTTCTCCGTAGACAACCATGACCTCCCCATTGAGGTGGAGATAGAGAATAGTGAGGCCTGCCGCCGCTATGCCTGTGTCAGCATCACCGACTGTGATGTTAAGGAATCGCCAGAATGGCTGAAGGAAAAGTTGAATATCATAGGCTTGCGCCCCATCAACAATATCGTGGACATCACGAACTACATCATGATGGCCTATGGACAGCCTCTGCATTGTTTTGATGCCGATATGGTGAAAGGCCACAAGATTGTGGTGAAGACGTTGCCCGAGGGTACTCCCTTCGTGACGCTAGACGGTGTGGAGCACAAGTTGAGCGATCGCGACCTGGCTATATGCAACGCCGAGGAACCCATGTGCATTGCAGGCGTGTTCGGCGGTAAGGGTAGTGGGACCTACGAGACCACCCGAAATGTGGTGCTGGAGAGCGCCTATTTCCATCCCACATGGATTCGCAAGTCTGCCCGCCGTCATGGACTAAGCACCGATTCTTCCTTCCGCTTTGAGCGCGGCATCGACCCCAACGGGGTCATCTATGCCTTGCAGCAGGCAGCCCTGCTGTGCAGAGAGTTGGCTGGCGGAAAAATCTCTATGGAGATAAAGGATGTATATCCCAGTCCCATTGAGAATGCTCAGGTTTCACTTCAATATAATTATGTGAAGTCGTTGATTGGTAAAGAAATAGATGTTGATACTATCAAGTCTATTTGCCAGTCGCTGGATATGAAAATCCTTCAAGAGCGTGCCGACGGCTTGCTGCTGGAGGTGCCTGCTTACAGGGTAGATGTGCAACGTCCCTGCGACGTGGTGGAAGATATCCTCCGCATCTATGGCTATAATAATGTGGAGATTCCTACTCAGCTGAAGTCGAGTCTGGTCATCAAAGGCGACGAAGACCGTAAGCACAAGCTGCAAAACCTGGTCAGCGAGCAGCTGGTGGGTGCTGGTTTCAACGAGATTCTGAACAACTCGTTGAGTAAGTCATCGTACTACGATGACAAACAGAACAACGTAGTGCGCATCATGAACCCGCTGTCGCAAGACCTTGGCGTGATGCGTCAGACACTGCTCTATGGCGGACTGGAAAGCGTGGAGCACAATGTAAAGCGCAAGGTGCAGAACCTGAGGTTCTTCGAGTTTGGAAATGTCTATTTCTTCGACCCTGAGAAAGAGAATCCCGACAATCCCATGCAGGCCTACAAGGAGGAGAACATGCTGGGCATCTGGGTGACTGGCAAACGGGTGGAAGGCTCGTGGGCACATCCCAATGAGGACTCCACCTACTTTGAGCTGTCGGCCTACGTGCAGAACATCCTGCAGCGCATTGGCATGAAGCAAGGACAGCTGGTGACCAGAAAGAGTGAGAATCCTATCTTCTCGGCAGGTTTGCAACTGGAGAACCGTGGCGGCAAGATATTGATAGAGATGGGCATTCTCTCCAAGCAGCTGCTGAAGCAGTTCGACCTGCAGCAGCCCGTCTATTTCGCCGAGCTGAACTGGACACAGCTGATGAAAGCCACCCGCAAGAACACCGTAACCTTTACCGACATCCCCAAGCATCCCGCTGTCAGCCGTGACTTAGCCTTGCTTGTCGACAGCAGTGTGGAGTTTGCCCAGATTGAGCAGAATGCCCGCCAGTCGGAGAAGAAGCTGTTGAAGAGTGTCGAACTATTTGATGTCTACGAGGGCAAGAACCTGCCTGCCGGCAAGAAGAGCTATGCCGTGAACTTCATCTTGCAGGATGAGGAGAAAACCATGAACGACAAGCAGATTGACGCCATCATGCAGAAGCTTATCGGCAACCTGAAAAAACAGCTCAATGCCGAGCTGAGATAATTCTAGCCCCTATGATAGGGGGTTGGTGGCCTGAACAAGCGCAGACAGCCAATCCCCTCTGTCTATAAACAACATTTTTAAACGGTGGGTTTGTATTTACGCTTGTTCAGACCCCCAACCCCCTAACTTAGGGGGCACAGATTATGGGAAGAGCATTTGAATACCGTAAAGCTACAAAGCTGAAGAGATGGGGCCACATGGCCAAGACATTTACAAAGATTGGCAAGCAGATTGCAATCGCCGTGAAGGCCGGCGGTCCGGAACCCGACATGAACCCTGCGCTGCGTGCCTGCATTGCCAATGCCAAGCGTGAGAACATGCCGAAGGACAACATCGAGCGTGCCATCAAGAACGCCATGGGCAAGGATCATGCCGACTACAAGGAGGTGAATTACGAGGGCTATGGTCCCCACGGCGTGGCCATTTTCGTGGAGACGCTGACCGACAACACCACCCGTACTGTGGGCGATGTGCGTAGCGTCTTCAATAAGTTCTCCGGCAACCTGGGCACACAGGGCTCGCTTAGTTTCCTTTTCGACCACAAGGCCGTGTTCACCTTCAAGAAGAAGGACGGTCTCGACATGGACGAGCTGATTCTCGACCTGATAGACTTTGGGGTTGAGGACGAGTTCGACGAGGACGAGGAGACTGGCGAAGTCACCATCTATGGCGACCCCTCAAGCTTCAGTGCCATCCAGAAGCATCTGGAGGCTGATGGCTTCGAGGTGACTGGAGCCGAGTTTACCCGCATTCCCAACGACCTGAAAGACGTCACCCCCGAGCAGCGTGAGGCCATCGACAAGATGGTGGAGCGACTGGAGGACTTCGACGACGTTCAGACCGTCTACACAAACATGAAGCCAGCGGAGGAATAGGGTGGGGAACCCCTATTGGTAGTCCGCTTTGGTCAGTGTAAGATTTATCAGCGTGTCCTTCGGGTTCGACATCCGGCAATAGATGTACTGGAAGTTGAACCCGTTGGTCATGTAGGGTTTGTAGCTGGGTGTGTTCTTCAGCTCGTTCAGCAGTACCTGTTTGATTTCAGTATAGTTCAGTTCGCTCCCTTCCGAAAGGTCGAGCAGCATGTCCTCTTTCCATGTAAGGGAGGGGATGTCAAATTCCACACGCTCCAGGATGACTCGTCCTTCGTCACCAATCGGCATGGGGCATTTCTTCTCAGTCAGCTCCCTGGCGTCGCGCTCTGCCCGTTTCTCCATCGACTCCTGGCAGGCCGTCATCATGGCCAGCGCAGCTGCTAGTACAAGAATCTTTTTCATGCGTTACGTCTCTTTTAATGTTTTTTTGCGTTTGCAAAGGTACAAAAAAAAAGTAAAATAGCCGTCTAATTCACATCTTTTTTGTACTTTTGCAAACTAAAGAGAAATACACGAAATGAAGAACATCAGAAACTTCTGCATTATAGCACATATTGATCATGGCAAGTCTACCCTTGCCGACCGCTTGCTGGAGCGCACCAAAACCATTCAAGTCACTGAGGGACAGATGCTTGACGATATGGATTTGGAGCGCGAGCGAGGCATCACCATCAAGAGTCACGCCATCCAAATGGAGTATGATTATTGTGGTGAAGGGCGTAAAGTGAGCGGCGAGGTGCCTGCTGATGGCAAATATATCTTGAACCTCATCGACACACCGGGACATGTTGACTTCTCCTACGAGGTGAGCCGCTCGATTGCCGCTTGTGAGGGTGCCCTGCTGGTGGTCGACGCCACGCAGGGTGTGCAGGCACAGACCATCTCCAACCTCTACATGGCTATTGACAACAACCTGGAGATTATCCCTGTCATCAACAAGATAGACATGCCCAGCGCCATGCCCGAAGAGGTGGAGGACGAAATCGTAGACCTCATCGGCTGCGACCCTTCCGACATTATCCGTGCCAGCGGAAAGACCGGCGAGGGCGTTGATGACATCCTTAAGGCCGTAGTGGAGCGCATTCCCCATCCCAAGGGTGAAGAGCAGGCTCCTCTTCAGGCGCTCATCTTCGACTCTGTGTTCAACTCCTTCCGAGGCATCATCGCCTATTTTAAGATCAACAACGGTGTCATCCGCAAGGGTGACAAGGTGAAGTTCTTCAATACCGGCATGGAGTACGATGCCGACGAGGTGGGCGTCTTGAAAATGGAAATGATTCCCCGTCCTGAACTGCGCACCGGCGATGTGGGCTACATCATCAGCGGCATCAAGGATTCTAAGGAAGTCAAGGTGGGAGACACTATCACCCATGTGGCACGTCCTTGCGACAAAGCCATCGAGGGCTTCCAGGAGGTGAAGCCGATGGTCTTTGCCGGCGTCTATCCCATTGACCCTACCGACTACGAGAACCTGCGGGCCTCTCTGGAGAAGCTACAGCTGAACGACGCCTCCCTGACCTTCCAGCCTGAAAGCTCTGTGGCCTTGGGCTTTGGCTTCCGCTGTGGTTTCCTTGGGCTGCTTCATATGGAGATTGTGCAGGAACGACTCGACCGGGAGTTCGACATGGACGTCATCACCACCGTGCCCAATGTCTCGTATATGTGTTACACGAAGCAGGGAGAGGTGAAGGAAGTGCACAACCCCTCCGGCTTGCCCGACCAGACGCTCATCGATCACATTGAGGAGCCTTACATCCGCGCCTCCATCATTACTGCATCGGCTTTCTTCGGCCCCATCATGACGCTCTGTCTCGACAAGCGTGGAGAGCTGATAGACCAGCAGTATGTCTCTGGCAACCGAATGGAGCTGCACTTCATGCTCCCTCTGGGCGAGATAGTGATTGACTTCTACGACAAGCTGAAGAGCATCTCCAAGGGCTATGCCTCGTTCGACTACCACGTTGACTCCTTCCGTCCCTCAAAACTGGTGAAGCTCGACATCCTGCTCAACGGCGAGCCTGTCGACGCCCTCTCTACGCTCACCCATCAGGACAATGCCGTCACTTTCGGACGCCGCATGTGTGAGAAGCTGAAAGAACTGATACCCCGTCAGCAGTTCGATATCGCCATCCAGGCAGCCATCGGTGCCAAGATCATTGCCCGTGAGACGGTGAAGCAGGTGCGCAAGGATGTGCTGGCCAAGTGCTACGGTGGCGATGTCACCCGAAAGCGCAAGCTGCTGGAGAAACAGAAGCGCGGTAAGAAGCGCATGAAGCAAATAGGCAATGTCGAGGTGCCCCAGAAGGCTTTCCTCGCCGTGCTGAAATTAGACTAATCAATCGTAAATAGTAAATCGTTAAATTGTAGATAACGAAAATGGCAAACCTAAGTTTAACACCCCGTGACGTGGCACGCGAGTTGGCGCGCCGATACAGTACTATGACACACGATGAGCTCGACATACTCGAGAGCATCCTCATTCCCCGCAAGTATGCCAAGAACGAGATGATTCTTCGTGAAGGCGAGACTTGCGAGAACATCTATTGGGTCGTGAAGGGACTGGTACGCCAGTTCTATTTCAAGAACAAGAAGGAGCTTACGGAGTATATGGCAACGGAGAACTCCATCGTCATGTGCATCGAGAGCCTCTTCAAGGAGGAACCTTCGCGCCTGCAGATTCAGGCCGTCGAGCCGTCCATCATCTACTCCATCCCCAAGGCCGACCTGGAGGCTGCTGCCATTAAGTGCATCAACATCCAGATGCTCTACCGAAAGATTCTGGAGGAGTCGCTCATCATCAGCCAGCACCATGCCGACATGCTGCGCTTCGAGTCTGCCCAAGACCGCTATGCCAAGCTTGTCAAGCGTTCGCCGCAGCTGGTGCTCCGCGCTCCGCTTGTCTACATTGCCAGCTACCTGCAGATGACGCCCGAGACCCTGAGCCGTGTGCGCACTGCCGCCCTGCTGGGTGAGAAATGATTATTCATATCAACTTATTATAATAATTACACAAAAAAACACTATGTCAAACATCAAAGAGAAACTCTTCACCGAGTTCCAGGCACCTACTACCCAGGAGTGGCTCGACAAGATTCAAGTCGACCTGAAAGGTGCTGATTTCCAGAAAAGGCTTGTGTGGAGAACCAACGAAGGTTTTAACGTGCAGCCCTTCTACCGTCGTGAGGACTTGAAGGACCTGAAGACACCCGACGCATTGCCGGGTGAGTTCCCGTTCGTACGTGGCAACAAGAAGGACACGAACGAGTGGTATGTGAGGCAGAACATTGCCGTGACCGACCCCGCAGAGGCCAACAAGAAAGCCCTCGACATCCTGAACAAGGGCGTCGACAGCATCGGCTTCAAGCTGGGCCACGCCGAGCTTAGCGCTGAGTTCATTGAGACGCTGCTGAAGGACATCCGCCTCGACATCGTGGAGGTGAGCTACCGTGCGTGCATGCGCCACGCGCTGCAGCTGGCCGACCTCCTCGTGGCCTACTTCGAGAAGATGGGCTACGACAAGGAGAAGATTGTCGGCGGCGTTGGCTTCGACCCCATCGAGCGCATGCTCATGAAGGGCAAGGATTCCACCATGTTGCTGCCCGACATGCCCAAGCTGGTGGAGAAACTGAAGGACTATCCCAACCTGCGTTGCGTGATGGTGCACAGCGACCTGCTCAACAACAGCGGCGCCTACATCGTGCAGGAGATGGGCTATGCCCTGGCCTGGGGCAATGAGTACCTCCAGCAGATGGTCGATGCCGGTGTGGATGTGGACCTCGCTGCCCGCAAGATCAAGTTCTACATGGGCATCTCCGAGAACTACTTTATGGAGATTGCCAAGTTCCGTGCCGCCCGCCTGCTCTGGGCTCAGATTGTGAAGCAGTACGAGCCGAAGTGCGACTGCTCCTGCAAGATGATCATCAACGCCTCTACTTCCACCTATAATCAGACGCTGTTCGACTCCTATGTCAACCTGCTCCGCTCGCAGACCGAGGCCATGAGTGCCGCCCTCGGCGGTGTTCACTCGATGGTGGTCACCCCGTTCGACGCAGCCTATGAGAAGGCTACCGATTTCAGTGAGCGTATCGCCCGCAACCAGCAGCTGCTCATCAAGGAGGAGGCTCACTTCGACCGCATCGTCGACGCCTCTGCCGGCAGCTACTACATTGAACACCTCACCGACGCTCTGGCCAAGGAGGCCTGGAAACTGTTCCTCAAGGTGGAGGATGAGGGTGGCTTCCTTGCTGCCGTTCAGGCCGGAACCGTTCAGGCCGACATCAACGCCACCAACGTGAAGCGCCACGGCGATGCCGCCAAGCGCAAGGAGTTCCTGCTCGGCACCAACCAGTTCCCCAACTTCACTGAGAAGAGCGAGGGCAAGCAGCCGATGGCTGTCGACTGCTGCGCTACGCACACTGGCGATGCCGACGTACCTGCCCTGAAGATCAGCCGTCTGGCATCCGACTTCGAGGCTCTGCGCCTCTCCACTGAGAAGGCTGCCAAAGTGCCTGTCGCATTCATGCTGACCATCGGCAACCTGGCCATGCGTCAGGCCCGTGCCCAGTTCTCCTGCAACTTCCTCGCCTGCGCCGGCTATAAGGTTATCGACAACCTCGGCTTCAAGACCGTGGAGGAGGGTGTCGACGCTGCCCTTACTGCCGGAGCTGACATTGTGGTCATCTGCTCCAGTGATGACGAGTATGCCGAGTATGCCATCCCTGCCTTCCAGTATCTCGCCGGGCGCGCCATGTTCGTAGTGGCCGGTGCCCCCGCCTGCATGGAAGACCTCAAGGCCGCCGGCATTGAGAACTATATCCACGTAAAGTGCAACGTGCTTGAGACCCTTAAGGAATATAATGCTAAGTTAGGTATATGATTTTTATAACACAGAGAAGGCAGAGAACTCAGAGAAACACAGAGTTTTTTGCTTTTCCATCGAAGAGAGATTAACAAGAGAGAAACAAGTTCCTTTCACAAAGCCTACCGGCAAAGTAAATAGTATGTTGACAGAAGAACAAATGATTCGTTTAAATGCAATCTCAAAAAAAATCATTGGGGCTGCCATTGCTGTCCATAAGGAACTCGGTCCCGGTCTGTTGGAATCTGTTTATGAGGTATGTCTGGTACAAGAGTTGGAAAACATGGGAATGAAAGTTGCCAGTCAGGTTGATTTGCCTCTTTATTACAAAGGGAAACTGACTAACAAGACATTCCGAATAGATCTCTTGGTAGAAGACGAGGTGATAGTTGAGTTAAAGGCTGTTGCAGAAGTTTTGCCAATCAACGAGGCACAGTTGCTGACATACCTAAAACTCGCAAATAAGCACTTAGGTCTCATCATCAATTTCAATGTTCCTTTGCTTAAGCAAGGTATAACGAGAAAGGTAATATAACTATCCGCAAGGCTTTGTGAAGAATCTTTGATTCCTCTTGCCACCTCTTTAAAACATTTATAAACTCTGTGATACTCTGTGAACTCAAAATAACTCTGTGTTGAAAAATAAAAATAAAGAAAAGATGAGAAAGAATTTCAAAAACATAGATATCTACGACGGCATTGAACAGAAGGACGGTGCCAAGTGGATTAAAGACAATGGAATAGTAGAGAACTGGAAGACCCCCGAGCACATCGAGGTGCGTCCTGTCTATACGAAAGAAGACCTCGAAGGGATGGAGCACCTCGACTTCACGGCCGGCATACCGCCCTATCTTCGCGGCCCGTATTCGATGATGTATCCGTTCCGTCCGTGGACCATCCGTCAGTACGCCGGATTCTCAACGGCTGAGGAGTCGAATGCTTTCTACCGCCGTAACCTCGCTTCCGGCCAGAAGGGTCTTTCCGTGGCCTTCGACCTGCCTACACACCGTGGCTACGACCCCGACAACGCCCGTGTGGTGGGCGATGTGGGTAAGGCTGGTGTGTCCATCTGCAACGAGGAGAACATGAAGGTGCTCTTCTCTGGCATACCCTTGAACAAGATGTCCGTCTCGATGACGATGAACGGCGCCGTGCTGCCCATCCTCGCTTTCTACATCGTGGCCGGTCTGGAGCAGGGCGCACAGCTGGAGGAGATGGCCGGTACCATCCAGAACGATATCCTCAAAGAGTTCATGGTGCGTAACACCTACATCTATCCCCCAGCATTCTCAATGAAGATCATCGCCGACATCTTCGAGTACACCTCGCAGAAGATGCCGAAGTTCAACAGCATCTCCATCTCCGGCTACCACATGCAGGAGGCAGGTGCCACCGCCGACATTGAGCTGGCCTACACGCTGGCCGACGGTATGGACTACCTGCGCACGGGTGTGAATGCCGGCATCGACGTCGATGCCTTCGCCCCCCGTCTGTCGTTCTTCTGGGCCATCGGCATGAACCACTTCATGGAGATTGCCAAGATGCGTGCCGGCCGTCTGCTCTGGGCCAAGATTGTGAAGAGCTTCGGTGCCAAGAACCCGAAGTCGCTGGCTCTGCGTACCCACTCGCAGACTTCCGGCTGGAGTCTCACCGAGCAGGACCCCTTCAACAACGTGGGCCGCACCTGCATCGAGGCTATGGCCGCCGTGCTGGGCCACACCCAGAGTCTGCACACCAACGCCCTCGACGAGGCCATCGCCCTGCCTACCGACTTCTCAGCACGTATTGCCCGCAACACGCAGATCTACATCCAGAACGAGACAAAGGTATGCAAGCAGATTGACCCGTGGGCAGGCTCCTACTACGTGGAGACGCTCACCAACGAGCTGGTGCACAAGGCTTGGGAGCATATCCAGGAGATTGAGAAGCTGGGCGGCATGGCCAAGGCCATCGAGACCGGCCTGCCCAAGATGCGCATTGAGGAGGCTGCCGCCCGTACTCAGGCCCGCATCGACTCTGGTGTCCAGACCATCGTCGGCACGAATAAGTACCGCCTGGAGCATGAGGATCCCATCGACATCCTCGAGGTCGACAACACCGCCGTGCGCAAACAGCAGGAGGAGAGCTTGAAGGAAGTGCGCAGCAAGCGCGACGAGGCCGCCTGCCAGGCCGCCCTCAAGGCTATTACCGATTGCGTCCGCGACTTCAACGAGGGCCGCAAGAGCGAGAACAACCTCCTCGACCTCGCCGTCAAGGCCGCGCAGCTGCGCTGCACACTGGGCGAGATTTCCGATGCCTGCGAAGAGATCGTGGGCCGTTACAAAGCAGTAATCAGAACCATTTCAGGCGTGTATTCATCAGAAAGCAAAAACGACAGCGACTTCGAGTTGGCCAAGAAACTGACCGACGAGTTCGCACAGAAAGAGGGTCGCCGCCCGCGCATCTTTATTGCCAAGATGGGTCAGGACGGTCACGACCGTGGTGCAAAAGTGGTGGCAACGGGCTACGCAGACTGTGGCTTCGACGTCGACATGGGACCGCTCTTCCAGACTCCTGCCGAGGCAGCTCGCGAGGCTGTGGAGAACGATGTCCACGTGGTCGGAGCATCCTCGCTGGCAGCTGGTCACAAGACGCTCATCCCGCAGCTCATTGAGGAGCTGAAGAAGCTGGGCCGTGAGGACATCATGGTCATTGCCGGTGGCGTCATCCCCGCCCAGGACTACGACTTCCTCTATCAGGCAGGCGTCGCCGCCATCTTCGGCCCCGGCACCTCGGTGGCCAAGGCTGCTGTGGAGATGATGAAGATCCTGCTCGACCAGGAGTAACAACAACGAAAAGAGTTTCATTGATATGGCAACAACCGCGCAAAATCCCAGCCTGAGCATCGGCCAGCTTCACATCCTGGAGATGATGAACAGGTGCAGGACCGACGAATCACTGAAAATGCTGAAGAAGGTCTTGTTCGAATTCTACGCCAAAGAGGCCGAGGCCGAGGCCCAGCGCCTCTGGGATGCAGACGTGATAAGTGAAGAGAAAATCGAGCAGTGGGGCAAGGAGCACATGCGTACACCATACGTCCACGCCCTATGAGAAGGATTGTTCTCGACACCAACTGCCTGCTGATGTGCATCTTCCCCAACAGTCCGTACCATCAGATATGGACGGACTTCGTGGAGGGAAGAGTGGCATGGTGCGTCTCTACGGAAATCCTGTCGGAGTATATGGAAATCCTTGAGCAGAAGACCAATTCCTGGTTCGCAGAGACTATCGTCAACGCGATTGTCAACAATGAAACCACCGTCCGTGTCTCGCCGACCTTCTTCTTCAACCTGATTCAGGCCGACCCCGACGACAACAAGTTCGTGGACTGTGCTGTCTGCAGCAATGCCGAATACATCGTCTCCAACGACGCCCACTTCCGAGTCCTGAAGCAAATAGGATGGCCGAAGCTTAGCGTCATCACTATCGACGACTATTCCACCATCCGCTGACCTACAGACGGAAACACAATCAAAGCGGCGTACCCAATCTATTTGGATGCGCCGCTTTTCATACTCAGCCGCCTCGGGCCGTTTCTATATGGTACATTGACCGCCATTCTGGCCTGAGCGTGGCTCTCATAGTGGTTACGCGAGCATGTTTTAGGCTTTTACTATTCCCACTCTATGGTTGAGGGGGGCTTTGAGGAGATGTCGTAGCAGACGCGGTTGACGCCACGTACCTTATTGATGATTTCATTGGATACGCTGGCCATGAAGTCGTAGGGCAGGTGGGCCCAGTCGGCGGTCATGGCATCGGTGCTGGTGACGGCACGCAGGGCGACGGGGTGCTCGTAGGTGCGCTCGTCGCCCATCACGCCGACGCTGCGTACAGAGCTGAGGAGGATGACGCCGGCCTGCCATATCTGGTCGTAGAGCGAGACTTCAATTTCGCCGTCGTGCATGTCGGCGGGCACGCCAGCTGCCAGCACCCGCCGTGCCTCGTCGCCGCTGAGTCTCACCTTATACGCGCGCAAACCTCTTATATATATATCGTCGGCATCCTGAAGAATGCGTACTTTCTCTGGCGTGATGTCGCCGAGGATGCGAACGGCTAAGCCCGGCCCGGGGAAGGGGTGGCGGGTGATGAGGTGCTCGGGCATGCCCAGCTGACGGCCCACGCGGCGCACCTCGTCCTTGAAGAGCCACTTCAGCGGCTCGCAGAGCTGGAGGTTCATTTCCTCGGGCAGCCCTCCCACATTGTGGTGGCTCTTGATGACCTTGCCCGTGATGTTCAGGCTCTCTATGCGGTCGGGGTAGATGGTGCCCTGGGCCAGCCAGCGGCAAGCTCCGCCTACGGCCCCCGAGGGGGCTTCTATGGCTTCTGCAATGATTTTCTTTGCCTCGCCATTAAACACCTCGATGAAGTCGCGACCAATGATTTTGCGCTTCTCCTCCGGGTCGGTGACGCCCCTCAGGTCGGCAAAGAATTTCTCCGATGCATCGATGCCAATGACATGTAGTCCCAGCTCTTGATAATCGTCCATCACCTGGCGGAACTCGTTCTTGCGCAGCATGCCGTGGTCTACGAAGATGCAGGTGAGGCGCTGGCCGATGGCACGGTTCAGCAGCACGGCGGCAACGCTGGAGTCAACGCCGCCCGACAGTCCTAATATCACCCGGTCCTCTCCTAGCTGCTCCTTCAGCTCAGCTACTGTGGTATCTACAAACGACGCGGCGCTCCACTCCTGCCGCGAGCCGCAGATGTCTACCACGAAGTTGCGCAGCAGCTGCTTGCCCTGCAGCGTATGATAGACTTCGGGATGGAACTGTACTGCGTAGACCGGAGCCTCACCCTCGAGGCTGAATGCCGCATTCTTCACGTCTTTTGTGCTGCCGATGACCTTGAAGCCGTCGGGGATGGCGGTGATGGTGTCGCCGTGGCTCATCCACACCTGAGCGTGCTGGTCGAAGCCATTGAACAGCGGGCTCGTCGTGTCTACAGTCTCCAAATTGGCCCTTCCATACTCGCGGCTGTCGGCCTTCTCCACACGTCCGCCAAGGGTGTGGCTGATGAATTGCGCACCGTAGCAGATGCCCAGCACAGGCACCTTCCCCATGAACTGGGAAAGGTCTGCCTTGAACGCCTCCGGGTCGTGAACGCTGTAGGGCGAGCCGCTGAGAATGACGCCGATGACGTCGTCATCATCCACGGGAAACTTGTTGTAGGGCAGAATCTCGCAAAAAGTGTCCAGCTCGCGCACACGGCGCCCGATGAGCTGTGTCGTCTGCGACCCAAAATCAAGAATGATAATCTTCTGTTGCATATTTGTTTATAAAGCTTCTTACTCGTAACGTATGATTCTGACTGCAAAGATACTTATTTTATTTGATATGCGGAGAAAAATTTGGAGATAATAATTTTTTTTTGTAATTTTGTCGGCAGTTTTTTCAATTAAACTTATAAATATTATGAAACTGAAAGGCAGAAGAATGAGCCAGAACGTGGAGGATCGCCGCGGTCTGAGCAGTGGGACGAAGGCCGCCGCAGGCGGTGGTATCTTGGCAATCATCATCGGCATCGTCATGTCGCTCATGGGCGGTGGCGGCAGCGGAGGCGGAGGCATCGACCTCGGCCAGGTCATCGGAGCCATCACCCAGGGTGGAGGCAGCCTGGGCGACATCCTCGGCGGCAGGCAGGCCGAGGCCACCTACGAGGGCGAGACCGACCCTTCGAAGTTCACCCCCGAGGAGCAGCGGCTCGACACCGTGTGCCGTATTATCCTCGGCTCTACTGAGGACGTGTGGAAGCAGGTCTTCAAGGAGTACAACCTGGGCACCTATACCAACCCCACGCTCGTGCTCTTCACCAACAGCGTGCAGTCGGCCTGCGGCACTGCTCCCTCCTCCGTCGGCCCGTTCTATTGCTCAGGCGACCAGAAGCTCTACATCGACCTGTCGTTCTTCACCCAGATGAAGAAGCAGCTCGGCGTGGAGGGCAATGACTTCGCATACGCCTACGTGATAGCCCACGAGATTGGCCACCACGTGGAATACCTCACCGGCACGCTCCAGAAAGCCCATCAGGACATGAGCAAGACCAACAAGACCAAGGCCAACCAGATCAGCGTGCGCCTGGAGCTGCTGGCCGACTACTATGCCGGCATCTGGGCATACTATGAGGAGAAGAACAACCACTCTATGGAGTATGGCGACCTGGAGCGCGGACTGGAGCTGGCTCAGAAGATTGGCGACGACTGGCTGCAGAAGCAGGCAACGGGACGCGCCGTAGAAGAGTCGTTCACACACGGCACCAGCGCACAGCGAAAGCGTTGGCTGAACAGGGGATTCCAGACCGGCGACATGAATACCTCGACCTTCCAGGTGGCCAACTACAACGACCTCTGATGCAGGGAAAGGCTTACAGCGAACTGCCCTCAGGCATACGTTGCTGACTTCATTTCCGCAAATAGCGAAAACACCTTCCGTAGGGACAGACCTTGTGTCTGTCCCTACGAACGTAATATGGCAATATCCAGGCGGTCTTGGAACTTCAGATAGATGAATACTCCTGTAATGATGCAGAGTGACAATAAGAAATGTAATGTTTCGTAAAGCTGAGCAAACCCTGCAACCCTGCACAGGAGCATGCAAATCTCTTGGTTCCCAATGAAGTGGCAGGTGTACACTTGGCGTAAAACCCTGCATTGACCATGCATGCGTGTTGGCCTCTGGCATTACGTCGGCAAATACTGCCTCCGTTTGGAAAAATACTAACGCCATTTGGAAGAATACTGCCTCCATTTGGAAGAATACTGCCTCCATTTGGTTGAATTGTCTAGAGAATTTAAGTACAAGCCAACTCTAAATCATCAGCTGGGCTATGCAGAGTCGGGTGTAGGGTTTGCGGGAAAGTGTGCACCTGCCATCTTGTTGAATACCATGTAGTTGACTATTGTTAATGCAGGGTTGCAGGGTTTGTAAATCGCATGCTTACAATACGTTGTATGCAGTTTTCTTTACAGGTACGACTGTTGTTTATGAATCGTGCAGGCTAGGGGTGTGGAGTAAAGCTGTTGACAGCCTCTACAACGCTTTTGGCTTCTTCGTCGCTCAGGACAGGGCTGATGGGGAGGCTCACTTCTGTCTGGTGGATGCGCTCGGTGACGGGCAGGGAAAGATGGTTCCACTCCTTGTAGCATTCCTGCTGATGGGGCGGGATGGGGTAGTGGATGAGCGTCGCGATGCCGCAGTCGGCGAGATGTTGCTGGAGCTGGTCGCGAAGGGGAGAGAAGACGGGGAAGAGGTGGTAGACGTTGCCGGTGTCGGCCATACGGGCGGGTAGAGAGACCAGCGGATGGCTGATGTGGTCGTAGTAGTAGCTGGCTATGCGTTGCCTGCGGCGGTTGTCGTCGTCCAGATGGCCCAGCTTCACACTAAGAAAGGCGGCTTGCAGCTCGTCGAGGCGGCTGTTGCGCCCTTTGCGCTTGAAGATGTATTTTTGGGATGAGCCGTAGTTGGCCAGCTGCCTGACGGTTTCGGCAAGCTCGGGGTCGTTGGTGGTCACAGCGCCTCCGTCGCCCAGCGCCCCCAGGTTCTTGCCGGGATAGAAGCTGTGTCCTGCGGCGTGGCCAAGAGAGCCGGTCTTTTTTAGTTGAGAGTTGAGAGTTGAGAGTTGAGAGTTTACAACCGCGCAGCATGCTGCGTTGCATCCGTGGGCCTGGGCGTTATCCTCTACGAGCTTCAGGTTGTACCTGCGGCACAGGCTGGCGATGTGCTCCGTGTAGGCACAGCGGCCATAGAGGTGTACCAGGAGGATGGACTTGGTGCGGGGCGTGATGGCCTGTTCTATCAGTTGGTCATCCATCTCCAGCGTCTGCAGGCTGGGTTCCACGAGCACGGGCTTCAGACCGTTCTCGGTGATGGCCAGGATGGAGGCGATGAAGGTGTTGGCGGGTACTATCACCTCGTCGCCAGGCTGCATGACGCCCAGCTCGATGTAGGCCCTGTAGATGAGGGTGAGGGCGTCGAGGCCGTTAGCTACGCCTATGCAGAAGTTTGTGCCGATATAGCGGGCGTAGTCGTGCTCAAACTGGGCGGTGGCCAGGCCGTGAAGATACCAGCCTGAGCTGATGACCTGACGGGCGGCTGCATTCAGCTCGTCTTCATACTGCCTGTTGACGGCTTGCAAATCGAGGAAGGGGATAGTCATAAGAATTATTATTCTGAGCTAGGAATCGGGAGTTATTCTGAGCTAGGAGTTCTCCTTTGCCGTGCGGTTAGGTGTGTGGCGTATTCGCTACAAAAAGAGGTAGGCTGTAAATATGCTGGAGGCCGGCGGCGATATGCTCCCATGAGCGGCTGCCGGAATGATAGTCGGCGAGGATGTTCTCGCGCATCTTTTCCATGAGGGCATCCGAAGCTGAGAGGCGGACGATGGCTTCTGCCAGCGCGGAGCTGTCGGCGGGAGGTACTATCAGTCCGTGACGTCCGTCTTCCACCATCTCGGCCAATGCTCCCACGCTGGTGGCGATGACCGGCTTGGCCAGCGCGAATGCCGACATGATGACGCCGCTCTGCGTGGCATCGCGGTAGGGGCACACCACAAAGGCGGCCTGCTGGATGAAGCCTTTCAGTTCGGCATCGGTGAGATAGCGGTTGTGAAGCTCCAGAAAGCCTGCCTGCAGGTAGGGCGCAGGGTCGAAGTACAGCTTGCCGCTGCCCGCCACGACCAGCTTCAGGCGGGGGTGCGACTGGTGTACCTGCCGCATGGCTTCGCACAGGATGTCCACCCCCTTATGGCTGCTGATGCCTCCGACGAACAGGACGTAGCCGGAGCTGGCGGGCAGCACGGGCACGGTGTCTTTCAGATGGATGTAGATGCTGAGCCGCGAGCTGAAGACACGGTCGGCGGTCAGCTTGTTCTGCGACATGAATGCTGCCCGCTGCGTAGTGTTGAGCAGCAGGAAGCGAGGCACCATCCTGAAAGCCACCCAGCGGTGGAAGCGGTTCAGCGCTCCTGTCTCGCTGGAGTGGGGCAGGGGGTCGTGGACGGTGAGCAGCATCTTTCGGCGGAAAGCGTAGAGGGGGAAGGCGCCATAGCGCAGAGGCCACGTGAAATGCAGCAGGCTGCACCTGCGCCGGCGCAGGAAGCGGCACAGCCTGGCGACGGCCATGAGGTTCGCCCAGGAGAAATCGTGCAGGCCGGGCATGTTGAGCACAAACACGCGCTGCATGTCGAGCCAGGCGGCCAGCATCTTCAGTTCGGGGTATTCGGCAGCAGGATAGATGCCTCCTTTCTTTTTCAGTTGCGCGACATTAACGATTGTCCGCTGCTTGTCTTTCTCCGTCAGCTGTAGGATATAGATAAGTCCTGGCTCCTGCTGCTGCAGATGGTGAAGCAGCGGCAGGTCGCAGTCGGCGAAATGGGGATATGACAGGTAGGCAATCGTTCTCATATCTAGATAACGAGGAGGGCAGCGCTTTTATTGTGCTTCGATGTCTTTGAAGAGCAGCCGCGCGCCGTAAAGATGCCAGCGCATGTCGGGAGCATCCCAGAGGCGGGTGGTGAGCAGGTTGCAACGGCTACGGTGGTCGAAGCCTCCGCCGTTGACGGCTATGCACAATCCGTTTCCGGCATAGTAGTAGGCGCCGAATGCCTGTGAGCTGCTCATGTCGCGTTTGTAGCTGTTGCCTATGGCGATGCCCGTACACGCTGTGTCGGTCATCAGGGTCGTTACCCAGCTGTTGATTCCTTTCTCGTCGGCAGGGATGCCGTTGTCGGTGTTCTCCACCAGCGGCTCCCCAACGGGCTGATAGGCTCCGCCGTGGCCTCCAAAGACATAGTCGGCGATGCTGCCGCACTGGTACAGCTGGCGGTCGAGGAGGGTGATGTCGGGCAGGTAGTGCCAGATGTTGCCCACGATGTTCTCCATCCAGCGGTAGCGCATGGGGTTGCGCTCACGGGGCAGGAAACTCTCTTCCATCATATTGGCCCTGCCGGTATGGCTGAAATGGGGCGCGTCGCAGGTCTCTGTCCAGTTGGTGACTTGTGCGCAGTTGCCGATGAAACAGTCGGTGTCGATGTCGATGGGAGGGCCGTCGAAACGATAGTGGGTCTCATGGGTCAGGGTTATCGCTTCGAGGCAGTGGGCAAAGGTGAGGATGTTACGCTGGTCGCCCTGGCAGATGCAGATGCTGCTCCCCTTGGTGATGATGGGCTTGAAGTAACGGGGGGTGACGAAGGTGTTGGTGGCCTGCTCCGTGGACAGGGAATAGAAGGCTCGGTGGCCGTCCCAGTACTCCTCAAGGGGCTGTTTGAAGTCGGCAATGCCGTGGCCGAAGATGACGCCCGTGTTCCGGCATCCGAACTCCACCGCTATGAGGGAGTAGAGCATGTCGACGGTGCGCATGTCGTAAAGGGTATACTGACTGCCGCGCCGCCGGGCGGCATCAAGGAACTGCTGCGCTGTAATGTTCGACGTGGGTATGACCCCGGCTATGGAGCGCAGCAGGCTGTCGCTGTCGATATATCCCTCGAAGGCTGAGACGTAGACGGCATCCAGCTCCTTGCCGTTCTCAATGAAGGCAGGGTGAAGCAGTCCCCTGTTGGCCGAAACGACACGATACTCGTAGCCGTCCTCCTCATATTTCTCGACATAGAACTTAGGGATGCGCACGAAGACGTCGCCGTTGCTGCCGTCAGTACGGAATGCCGGGTCATCGTCGTAGGTGATGATGGTCTTCCCCTCTTGGCGGCTGATGTTACAGCGTCGAATCTGGCTCCAGGGGTAGAGCTGGTCGAAGTCGGACTCTCCCACTCGGCCACCCACCCCGAAACGTGCACGCAGCCCAATTGCATCCAGGCAACGCTCGCCAAGGTCGTCGGGATTGTCCATCTGCCAACGAACGCCGTAGCGGCGACCCAAAGAATCGGGAATACTCCTGTAAACCCACGGTTCCATAGGTTCCTCGTCTAAGTTCAACGCTGTGCCGGCATCGTCGGAACAGGACAGGATGAAAAGGAGGAGAAAAAGTAGCAGTCCTCTCATGCAGTCAGCAGGGCTTGGTAAAAGGAATAGAGTAGGGCGGAGATATGGGAGGTGGAATACTGTGTCAGCTGGGCATCCCTGTGCTGAACGCCATAGCCGTCCTTTCCCATACGGATGGCCTGGCTCACAATCTTCCCGATGCTTTGGACGTCGTCAACCTGAAAGACGGGATAGCCCCATTCCTTGAGCAGCGGGCCTACGTTCCCACAGTCGGGGCCAACCACCACCTTACCGTAAAGCATCGGCATGAGGGCGTTTCCCGAATTGAGGATTTTCAGGCGCTGGATGAAGGCCACGTCGGCAGCACCGTAATAGTAGGGCAGGTCGGCATCGGAAACGGCTCCCCAGGTCTTCCCCGTGCAGCGGATGTGGTATTTATACCGGTAGGAGATCTTCTTGGCGAGTCTGGGCAGGATTTTCCACGACAGCTGCCAAACGTCCATGAAGCCCGGAGCCAGGATATACACCTGCCTGTCGTTCAGCTGACGGTAGAGGTCGATGACCAGCTGGCGCTCGACGTCTGCCCTGAAAGTGCCAAAACAAAGAATATAAGTGCAGCCGGGGCGTAGACGCAGCTGCTTGAGCGATGCCTCCTTCGAGGGGAAATCGTGGTAGATGGTGTCGTACAGATGGTGGGGCAGCAGCAGATGAGCGGCTTGCGGGTATTTCGCTTCAAACAAGTGCTGGCTGTATGTGCCCAGGTGGAAAATGGCATCGCAGTGGGAATAGACCATTTTCAGCGATTCTGCCTTGTCGGCACATTGGCTGTAGTGCGGCTCCAGGTCGTGACAGGTGGCAACGATGCGTACACCGTTGGCTTTCATCAGCTCCAGATGACGGAGCAGGTCCTCATCGGTATGCGAGTCGTAGGCCATGAATGCCTGCGGCCAGTGGAAGTGGACGATGTCGTAGGAGCATATCTCCTCACTCCAGAACGGCGCTCTGCCCCATGCCACCAGGCTTTCGGGATGAGTATCCCGCATTTGCTCGATGAGGGTGGAGATATAGGGATTCCCGGCGTGCCAAGGGTCTTCGTGTACCATGAATATCTTCATTGCTGTAGGGATTTGATGATGGACTGCATCATGGTTCTGTAGTCTTCGCAGAAGCTGGCGGCAGTTGCCCTGACCGCATCTTTGGGAAAGGAGGAAAGGCGCTCAGCTATGGTGACGTCGAGGTTCCTGGTGTTGCCCTTGTAGGGAACCATACGGTTGCCCTCCAGGTGGAAGCGTTTTAGAATGTCCTCAATCTTGCTGGCCCCGTTTGCCTTGGGACGGCCCAGGAAATCGTAGCTGGAGTAATTGTCGATGCTGAAGCAGGGCACGTTGTTGTGCAGGGCGACAACCATGGGGTGCATGTTGTTGCCAACGTATGCGCTGGCGTACTTGATGAGTGCGTACCAGTCGGCAGGACTTAGCGGCAGCGGAATCTCATTATTGTAGCTGTGAGTGAACTGGATGCCGATGGGGGAGGGCAGGGCCACACACTCCATAGAACCGGCAAACCTGTCCTTCAGCCTGTTCACCACATCGGTGGGAATGTTTACGTTGAGGAAGCTCACCAGCATGTATCTCTCCGGCAGGTGGAACTTATCGCGGATCTGGCGCTCGTCGGGTATCAGGTTGGCAGCATTCTGGTTGAAGGCGAAAACGGGGTCGGGGGTGATGGGAACTGCTTTCCCGGTGATGGCCTGCAGCATGTCGCGTGTCCAGGAGTCACGTACGGAGATATAGGAGAATTTGCCTAGTGCCTCGTTCATCTGCTCCTTCAGTTGTGGCGAGAACAGCTGGTAGGCGGAGTTCTGGGCCGAAGCCGACATGATGGCTTTCCTGACGGCAGGGTTGATGCCATATCCCCAGAAGAGGTTCGGAAACATCCGCTCGTCGTTGACCCGCTCTATGTTGATGCGTTTCAGGAAGCGTCCACGAATGTGAATCCTTGACAGCAGCGGATGGTGCTGCAAGACGGCATCCGAGCCGATGATGATGGCCTCGATGCCGTAGCACTCGATGGCGTTATTGATGTCGTCGGCGCAGAAACACGGCTCCGTCTGGTCTGTGATGACGCTGTCTACGAAGTCCAGGTGTGCCTTGACCTGGGCGTTGCTGTCGTACTTCCCGTCTGTGGCAGCATAGAGCTGCTGCGACATGTAGTGGATGAAGATGGGGGAATGGCCCATGCGCTTCAGGCATTTGTAGGTGGACACAGCCTGCAAGTTGGCACCGAAATTGGCCACTCTGTAATATGTGATGATACCTATCCGCATAGTGTTCAAAGGCTTTCATGACTGCTGTTGTGGAATGCGCTTCCCACGGCGGGAGATTTTTCCCACCAATTTCCTGAAGTAATGCTGCTCGTCCTTCGTCAGCAGGATGAAGTAGGCCAGGGGCAGGAAGAGCACCACGTCGAGCAGACCTGTGATGAGCAGACGGAGGAACGAGGGTTCGGCCAGCCTGGTGCATCCATACATGACAAGCCCCAACGCCGTGGCCAGTATCAGTACCGGCAGAACGGGCTGGCGTACATAGTCCCAGGCAGGAATGGCGTTGAGCTTATGGGCAAACCACAGCCTGACGAAGAAGGCTACGACCTCGATGGCGCAGGCTATGTAGAGTATGGTCACGGGCGACAAGCCCAGGCTGAGTCCTACATAGGCAAGGGCGATGGTACTGAGGAGCACGGCACAGATGGCGATGGTGTACCACTTCACCTTGCCCGACGACTGTACGGCAGACATCAGCCCCGTAGAGGCCAGGGTGAGCAGGGACAGGATGAGGATGATGCGGGTGAACTCCACGGTGTAGGCTGGCGCATCGCCTATCCACAGGCTGATGATGTAGGGCATCTCGATATACAAGGGCAGGGTGATGAAGCACAGGATGAGCAGCGAGTACTTCGTCATGGCAAAGGTCAGGCTGACCAGCCGCTGGTGTTCTTTCAGCCCCTCGCTTTCCATGAGCTGCGGATTGATGCCCTTCTTGATGGTTTCAGAGAAATAGCCCAGCACGCCGTTCACCTGAGTGGCTATGCCGTAGGCGGCATTGATGACGGTGCCCAGGAAATGGTTGAAGATGATGGCGATGCCCTGGTTGCGGGCCATCAGGGCAAACGAGGACAGGGTGTTCCAGCCGGTGAAGCTGGCCATCTCTGCCAATAGAGACTTGTTGCCGTATGCTGCCAGGCTCAGCCGCAGGTTCTTGTACCTGATGGCACAATAGGCGTATTTGATGATGAGGATGAGCAGGGTGATGGCCGTGATGGCTGCGGCATAAATGACCAGGCGGTTGTGGCTGAAGCAGGGGAGGGCAAGCACCAGGATGAGCTTGAGGACGGCCTCGATGACTCCTGCAACGGAAAAGAAGGTCAGGTCTTCGTAGGCATTGATGGTGGCATCGAAGGGCACGATGACAATCTGGAGGAACATGGTGGCAATCATCGTGTGGAAGAGCAGGCGAGCATCATACTGCTGCTCGGGCAGGATGTTCAATACAAACCTGAACAGCAGGGGCATCAACGCTTCGCAGAGCAGGACAACGACGATGCCGATGGCCACATGCAGGCCGATGCTCAGGTTGTAGACCTGCACGAGCTTGACGTTGTTGCGCTCGCCGATGGTCACCGACATATACCGCTGGGTAGACACCGTCATCGCCCCGTTCATAAAGGCCAGCATGGCGATGATGCCGCCAATCAGCGAGAAGAGGCCGTAGTCGCTCTGTCCAAGGGCTTTCAGAATCAGCGGAACGGTGTAGAGCGAGATGGCCATGCAGATGACAATCTTCGCATACAGGACGATGGTGTTGTATATGATTCTGTTATTTGCTTGCATCGTGGACATAGGCTCCTATGAGGTAGGAACAAGTGAGCATGTAGATACTGGCCCAATAATATATAATAATGTGGGAGATCATCGACTGGATAAGGAAAATGGTGAGCAGCATGGCCATGCTCGGAGCCATAGGCCATTTGTCCACCACCATCTTGAGGGCGTAGAAAAAGGTGGTGAGCATAGCAGCCACGAAAAGGAACAAGCCGATGAGGCCGTAGTCGTAGATGACTTCCAGGAAGTCGTTGTGGGCAGAGAGGTTGAACGGCGAGTGGGTGACCACCGTGTTGTAGCCGTTGCCCATGAGCAGGCTGCCAAAGTCGAGGCGGGAGATGAGCTTGATGGTCACTTCCCAGACTGCCAGACGGCCGCTGCCGTTGTCGTCGCCGATGTTCTCAAACCGCTCCAGCACACTTTCCTCACCCATGTTGGCCATCACCAGAAAGAGCACGACAAAAAGCACAAAGGCAATGAAGCTGCCAATAATGGTGGAGGCTTTCAGCTTCTTGGCGACGAACTGGTTGACGAAGATGAATACGACAATAGCAGCCATCAGCGCCACTACTCCCGAACGCTTCATCGACGAAATGATGACAACGGTCACCACCAGCGAAGCCACAATGCGCACCGTCTTCTTCTTGCAGAGAAACACCAGCGGGAGCATGTAGAGCGTGTAGTAGGACGACACCAGATGGGCGTCGGCATCCAGCAAGTTGAAAAAGTTGAAAACGCGGAAATACTGCACGCTGAGAATGAGCAGCATCAGGCAGAAGGCGGCTATGAACCATTTGTGGCTGCCCATGTGGCGGGCGGTGTTGTAGGTGGACAACAGCACGAGTAGCGGCGTGGTGATGATGAAAAGACTCATGGCCATGCTGTATTGCTTGGACATGAGGGTGGGGAAGACCGTCCAGATGAGGAAGGCGGCATAGAGCAGGATGGGCGGGGCGGGCTTGTAGGTGTCGTAGCCCGGCAGCACGGGCAGGAGCAAGGCCGCGAGCCACACCATGAAAGCCAGAAACGCCGTGTAGAGCTCCCAGTTTCCCCCCTCGTCGTTACCCTCCATCGACTGCATGTTGAAACAGGCTGCCACAGTCAGCATCAGCAGCGAGAAGATGAAATAGAGGCGTACAAGGAGGGCTGTGGAGATTCTCATGATGCTGTTTTACCGTTTTTCCACAGAATGCGGCCGGCAGTAATCATGCTGACCAGTACGAGCATGGCCAGCACGAAAATCATTCGCTTCGGACCAGAAGGCTTTACCGGGATGGCTGCACCTTGGAGCAAGGTAAAGGCAGGAGTGCGCTGCTGCAACTTGGCTATAGAGGCCTGCAATTGGGTGTTGTATGCCACGTAGTTGCTGTTCTTCAGCTGCAGCTCGTTCTCCAGCTCTTCTTTTCTGGAATTGACCGACTCCATGATGCTGTTGCCGTGAGTATCAGCATATTTCGCATAGATTTGACGGGCTTTCTCGTATTCCTCTTTCGATTCTGCCACCAGCTTTCGGTAGTATTCCACGTCGATGCGCGCCTTCTTCGTACGGTAGTCGATGATGAACTCTTGTAGCTTCAGGCGGATAGAGTCGGCTATGGTGGCACAGATGCGGGGGTCCTGGTCGGTCACCTCTATCGTTATCATGCTGGTCTTGCGGTCGATGGAGCAGATGATGTTGTCCTTCACCGACTCGGCAATCATGCTTTGGCGTCTCGTCAGGTTCAGGGGGTTCATTGTCCCCTTTTTGCCTCCTCCCACAATGACGTCTTTATCTTGGGGCATCAACGACTTCACCCACCTCGAGATGAAGCTCCACCAGGGCGATTTCTGATGCTTGTCCAAGTATTCGTAATAGCTGGTCTTCAGCGTGTAGTCCTTGTTCTCTACCGTCATGGGAAAGAGCAGGCAGACGAAATCGTTGGTGGCCAGCAGCTCAGGATAGAGCTCGGGCGAGATGGCGTCGGTAGTGGCCATACTGCCTATGTCGAAGCCAAAGGAAGAAGCAATACTTCCCAGCGCGCCCTCGCTGAAGCTGTTGTCAATCTCAGGCGCAAGCTTTATCTCCGAGGAATAGGTGCGTGGTATGCATAGTATATAGGCGCTGGCCAGGACAAAGGTGATAATCCAGACTTTGAAGAATGTTTTCTTCTTTGCCCAAAGCTGGCCGATGATAAGCCCTAAGTCTATCGAATCGTTTTTCTTCTTCTCTTCCATGCTGATAGCTGATATTTACTTTAACAAATTCACCAGAGTGGCAATCATCGTGGCGATGGAGGCCGTCGACGAGCCGATGGTCAGGATTTCGGCGGTGCTCATGCGGCGTGCGCGCTGCTTGGTGGGCACCACGATTTCGCAGCCTGGCAGAGGCTTGTGCTTGCGGTCGGCCTTGGCCACGGTGCCGTTCATATATATAATGTATGTCTGCTTCTTCTTGGCATCCTCGCCGAATCCGCCGGCCTGGTTGATGTAGTACTTCAGGCTTTCGCCCTCCACGTAGTTCGTGGTGTTGGGGTACATCACCTCGCCGTTGATTTTCACCGTTCCTGAGTATTCGGGCACGATGATGCGGTCGCCCTCGCGCAGCACCACGTCGGCATCGCCTCCGGGATTGGCCAGCGCCTTGTCCAGCTGTATGCCTACGGGATAGGTGGGTCCGAGGTCGAGCTTGCTCACGTCGATGGAGTCTTTCTCGCCCGAGCGCTTGGCAGCCTTCTGCAGGGCTTCCTGGCGGGCCAGCTCCTCGGCGGTGCGCTGGCGAATGAGTCGGGCGCCCTTCGGGTAGGCCGTCTTCGACAGGCCGCCGGCCTTCTTGATGATTTCGCTCAGGCGCTCGCCTTTCTTCGTCAGCGTGTAGGTTCCCTCAAAGAGCACCTCGCCCTCTACGGTGATGTTCTGCTGCGGCGTGTAGCCGGGACTCTTGCGCACGTAGACCTCGTCGAAGGGTTCCAGGTGGAAAGCCTCCGTGCCGTCGACCACGAAGCCGTCCTTGATGGCAAAGCTGAAATACTGGGCCAGCGTGTCCTGCGACTCGGTGGCATAGGGGTTGGAGATGCGTCGTGCAACGTCCACCTTCACCATCGAGGCGGCGTCCGTGGGGCCTCCAGCCTGCATGATGAAGTCTTCAATGGTCTCGTTGTCGGCATACTGGTAGATGCCCGGATACTGCACCTCGCCGTGTATGGTGAGCGTGGGCATCTCTATGGCCTCCTTCCTGCTGGAAATCCAGAGCACGTCCTCGTTGCGCAGGGGAACGTCGGCCACACGGCCTTCCATGATGCCTGCGATGTCTACCGAGAGCACCTCCAGCGTGCGGTCGCTCTTCTTGCGGTGCATCACGCCGCGCCCTGTGAAGGCATCCTCCGTCAGTCCGCCGGCAGCCTCGAGCAGCGAGCGTATGGTGGTGATGTTTCCGCCTATCTCATACTGCCCGGCATGGAACACGGCTCCCTTCACCTCGACCATGTTCTGGTAGCGGGCCACGATGGAGTCGACGTAGAGCGAGTCGCCGTCGGCCATGTGGAAGGTGGTGAAGTCGAACTCGTTGACGGTGTGCACGGAGTAGAGTGCTCCCGACCTGCGGGTGACGCGCACCGACTTCTTGAAGGCGTCGCTGGCAAAGCCGCCCGTATATTTCAGCAGGGCAGCCAGGCTCTCGCCGCTCTTCATCTCGTAGTACATGGGGCGCTTCACCCGTCCGTTGGCGTTCACCAGGCAGTCGTAGGCTCCGACGATGATGACGTCGTTGTCCGTCAGCTTCACGTTTCCCGTAGCCTTGCCGTTGATGATGAAGTCGTAGACGTCGACGGTCGTCACGAGGCGGTTGTTGCGAAACACCTGAATGTTGCGCAGCGTGCCGATGTCGTTCACGCCGCCAGCCATATAGAGGGCGTTGAACACGGTGGAGAATGCCGAGAGGGTGTAGGTGCCGGGCGCGTTCACCTCGCCCATGACGTTCACCAGTATGGTGCGTGTCTGTCCCACGCTCAGGCGTATCTTGCTGTCGCCGAAGCGTGCTCCCAACTGTGCGCGCAGGCGGGCGTTGGCCTGGTCGACGGTCAGTCCGCTCAGCTGCACGGGGCCGAAGCCCTCGATGGAGACGTAGCCGTCGGGCGAGATGGTGGCGTCGATGCTCTCCTGCGTGGCGCCGTAAATCTCGATGGCCACCGCGTCGCCCGGCCCCAGTCGGTAGTCGGCAGGCGTGGCGATGTTCATGTTCGGCTCGAAGCTCAGCGCCTCGTTGTTGAAGATATCGTGGCCGAAAATCTTGCTCTTCTCCTTCTGCTGCTGCTCGAGCAGCTGCTCCAGCAGGGCCAGCGAGTCGACAGGCATCAGCCCGCCCAGCTCGGCCTGCATCTGCAGGAACTCAGGGTCGTTCTCGTCGTAGGTGTTCTGCCCCAGCGTGTTCTGCCGCAGGATGTAGCTGCCCTGTCCTGTGGCCTTTGTGGCGGTCGTGCGCCGCTGCTGCCCGTTGTTGGCCCTCATGCGGTTTTCGGCCTTGCTCATCGCCTCGTCGGCCATGTTTCCCAGCCCCGACTGCTTGATTTGCCGCTCATATTTGCGCTTCACGCGCTGCAGCTGCTGAATGTCCACGCCGCGCCTCATCAGCCGGGCCACTATCTCGTTTTGCGGGGTTCCCTTCTCAGTCTCATCCAGGATATAGGATACTACTTGCTGGTCTGACATTGACGACTGCGCCATCGTCCATGTTGCCGTCAGCAGCATGATGGCTATCGACAGGATGCGTCTTTTCATATTCTCTCTCTTTGTTGATGTTTTCTATACTATTAAACTCTGAAAAATGCAAAATATTGCAAAGATTCGGCAAAGGTACGAAAAAAGTTTTGAAAAACCTTGGCCGATTCGGGAATTTGCATTAAATTTGCTCAAAATTTATTTTACAACAACAAAAAACGTACGTCTTATGGAAGAAATGTATTTCTGGATTATCCTTGGAGTGGCAGCACTCGCGTTCTTAATCTTCATCTCCTACGTGAAGGCTCCCCCCTCCTTCGCGTTCATCATCTCAGGCCTGTCGACCCAGCCCCGAGTGCTCATTGGCAAGGGCGGATTCCGCATCCCCTTCCTCGAGCGTCTGGACAAGGTCTACCTCGGACAGATCACGGTGGACATCAAGACCGAGGAGAGCGTGCCCACCAACGACTTCATCAACGTCGACGTCGACGCTGTGGCAAAAATCCGTGTCACGCCCAACAACGAGGGCACGCGCCTGGCAGCGAAGAACTTCCTCAACATGGCGCCGCAGGAGATTGCCGAACAGCTGCAGGACTCGCTGCAGGGCAACATGCGTGAAATCATCGGCACACTCGACCTGCGCTCGCTCAATACCGACCGCGACGGATTCTCCGACCAGGTGATGCAGAAGGCACAGCCCGACATGGCCAAGCTAGGCATAGAAATCATCTCCTGCAACATACAGAACGTCACCGACCGCGAGGGACTCATCAAAGACCTCGGAGCCGACAACACGGCGAAAATCAAGAAAGACGCCGCCATCAACCGCGCAGTAGCCGAGCGCGACGTGAAGATAGAGGTGTCGAAGGCCGACAAGGACGCCAACGACGCACGCGTGGATGCCGACACAGCCATCGCCGTGAAGAACAACGACCTCGCCCTGCGCCGGGCCGCCCTGAAGAAAGAGGCCGACACAGCACAGGCCGACGCCGACGCCGCCTACGCCATCCAGCAGCAGGAGCAGCAGAAGACCATCAACATCAAGACCGTAGAGGCCGAGATTGAGAAGACCAAGCGCGAGCAGATACTCTCGAAGGAGCAGATTGAAATCAAGCAGAACCAGCTCGCCGCAGAGATTGAGAAGCGCGCCGACGCCGACAAGTACAAGGTGGAGAAAGACGCCGCCGCCGACCTCGAGCAGCGCAAGCGCGTGGCAGAGGCACAGAAATATGAGGCCGAGCAGCGGGCACTCGCACAGAACGCCGAGAGCGACGCCGTGCGCTACCGCCTGGAGCAGGAGGCCATCGGCATCAAGGCCAAGGGCGAGGCCGAGGCATACGCCATACAGAAGAAAGGCGAGGCCGAGGCACTGGCTATGGACAAGAAGGCCGAGGCATACAAGAAGTACAACAATGCCGCCGTCGTGCAGATGATGATTGAGGTGCTGCCGCAGGTAGTGGAGAACGTCGCCAAGCCCATCTCCGCCATCAAGGACGTCAACATCTACAGCTCCTCGGCCGACGGAGCCGGAGTCACAGCCATCAGCGGAGGAGTGCCCGTAGCCATCAAGCAGGCCTTCGACGTGCTCAAGTCGGCCACAGGCGTAGACATGGCCGACATCATGCGCGCCGGAACCATCGACGCCAAGGTGACGCGCAACGTCAACCTCAACGACCAGGCTCGCGACATCGTGGACGGCCTGAAGCAGTAGCCTGCAGGACTGCCTCGCCCTCTCTCAAAGCCCGCCAAACGGGCTGGCTATCACGACGAAAGCCACAAGAAACAGCAGAGGAGCAAACATCGATACAGGACTTCACCGTTTCCCCCATCCCCCGAAACCACGAAGTCCTGTATCGTTCTTTTTGGGGCAATGATATAGCAGTTGACCCAGGACTATCTTTGGCAATGATATAGCAGCCGACCCCCAGTAGTGCTTCTCCGGCGGTAGCCACTCCCCCCCCTCAAGGCAATTGCGAGGCAATCGCGAGGAGGGAGCGATTGGGGAGCGAAGCGACGGGGGCCGGAGCAATTGGGGAGCGAAGCGACGGTGGGGCGAGGCTGGGGTAGGGGAGAGGTCTCTAACTTTTCCATTTACTTTTCCACCTACCTACCCCACAGTTTTGAAACTGTCATCTGTCATCTGTCATAACTGGCATTTTCTTTGCACGCTAAAAATACTTCCGAATAATTTGGAAGTCTCGGAAATAGTTCGTATCTTTGCATGCGAGAGGATAAATACGGAACACCCATAGCACTTGGCATACTATGAGACGAAATGAAGTTGTGGAAAGGATAAGGCAAGAGGCTCATAAGCTGAGTCCCCATGTGCAGACCATTCTCTATGGTTCGGAAGCCAGGGGCGATGCACGTCCAGATTCCGACATCGACCTGTTGCTGCTTGTAGACCAGGACAAACTGAGCTATAGCGACAAAGACCGCATCATGGCTCCTTTCTACGACATCGAACTCGACACAGGCATCATCATCAGCACGCTGATTTTGCCGCGCAAGGAATGGGAGAACCGCCCTTTCCTCACCCCCTTCCAATACAACGTAAACCGAGAAGGCGTCACACTATGAACACAGTACTGACAGAAGAGAACTACGAGGCATTGGCCCGCTATCGCCAGGAACGTGCGCATGAGACGCTTGCTGAGATCCCCTATCTCCGTGAGCAGGGCTATTACAATACGGCTACCAACCGCCTGTACTATGCGTGTTATTATGCAGCGGTAGCATTGCTCACGAAACATCATATACCCACAAGCTCTCATGCAGGAGTGAAGGCCATGCTCGGATTGCATTTCGTGTCAAAAGGCCTCATCTCTAAAGAGAGCGGCAGAGCATTCTCTAATCTCTTCGACAGCCGCCAGCGCGGAGACTACGATGATTTCGTCTATTCCACGCAAGAGGAAGTAGACGAGCTATACCCAAAAGCCCAGCGCTTCATAGAGGAGGTTGATGCCTTGCTGGAGGCGAAAGATGTTCATCAGAATTGTTAAACCCTTAAAACCCTGAATGCCTATGGGCTAAGATAAATAACAAACATATACGTTGAAGCGACCGCTTTGACTTTTTTTTCTGAAAATCGGCAGATTTCAAGAATACTCAGTATTTAAAACCATATGAACAAGCATATGAAAAATAATGCTATTTTCTAGGGCTCTTTGCAATTGTCATTTCTTTTAATAGTTGTGAACATAAGAGTTCTCAACAGACGACAGGTGTTAAATCTTATGATGCTATGTATAAAGATTCCTTTGAAGTATTGCTTCATAGTGAAACTCCTCCATATTCCCTCGCAGATACTATTTATACAGAAATGTATATAGCTTTGAAAGCTATTAAGAATGACAAAACTAATCAGTGTGCAAAATTGGTATGCGAAAAAGTAGATAAATTGTTAAAAATAGACACGATTAAGATAAATCAAATAGATTATTTAGAAGCTAAAATAATTGCACAGGCCATTTTGAAGGACAAAGAAGGGATTATCAAGTCGTCATTTCAACAATACAACCTTTATCCAGAGAATAGTTTTGAGCGCCTTAGTAGTTTGGGATCATTATATTTAGCAACAATATAGCAGTTGACCCAGTAATTACTTTTCTGCATGCCGCCGGAGACATCCCGGGTCAACTGCTATATTATTGCCTTATATTTATCAACAAATCAAAGAGACTCGGCAAACTATTATCTTAATAAAAGCCTTCAGATCTCAAAAGAGAATTTAAGCTCTTCTAATAACGAAACCATAGAAAAGGGTATAGTGGGTGTTCTACATAGTCTTATTCTTTTGAATAAAGATCAAGAGGCGAAATCTTTTATTAAAGAACAACTAGACAATAATCCATCAAATAATATAAAAGAACTTCTTTATTCAGTAAATGAGGACTATGAAAGGTTTAAAAGACTCGAATGGAAATCAATTGAAACACTATCTAGGGATTTTTAGGAACAAAATGAAACAATCACTTTAATTTTTGGCAACAATATAGCAGTTGACCTGAATTTACTTTCCCGCCATGCGGAGAAGCTAACGCCATTTCGGAAACAACGCACGCCATTTTTTTGAACAGCGCACGCCATTGGGGGGGGACGTCGCACACGTGAATTCCTCATGGCGGCGCTGCTTTTTCATGGAGCATGATGTTCTCGCGGCTGTATATGCCAATATGCCATATTGCATTTGTTTTTCCGACAACGGCCACAGGAGAGAGAGGTAAATTATACTATAAATATAGTATAATATATTAATAATCAATAATATATATAATTATATTATTATATATTAACATTCCTCTTTCCTTTCCAGGAAAAAATGAAATGCAATATGCAATATTGCAATATTGCCATATAGGAGCCAGTAGCAAACATGTCTGGCAAAGAATTCCCAACCGTAGGGACATATTCTCCTATTTGTCCGCCCCCTTCGAACCAACGCGGTTTTGCTACTGACTCGTTAAAAATTGTTTGATTCTATGTTATTGAGCATCTTTTTTATCAATAAAGGCTCTGAATCTGCAAAAAATTCCTTATCTTTGCAAGCTAAAGAAGAATTAGTGGACAACATCAATGAACAATAACGATTATGGAAACACAATTAGTAAGACTCGACAAGCCGTATAACATTATCTGTGCCAAAGGCAGCAAGTTCGCCCTCCATATTGCCACGCTGATAATCGTAAAAGAAGAACCGCAGAAAAACGAGGAGCCGGGGGAAGCTAAAATCGTCACTTCAGCTCATAGCTACCCCGTAGTTGGTGGCAGTTATATTTCCGACGGCGAGGTGTGGATGGAGTCGGAACTGAAGGAATGCATGGTGGTTTGCCGCGAAGGAGAAACGGTAGGGCTCTATGAACTGAAGAAAGTCATGAGTTTCTATGGCATAGGAGAAAAAATGCTTCATTTTGTACGGTCAATTCCCGCGAGGTTTAGTTTTGCATTATTGACATCCGGCTCCAAGCTCGAACTCCCCATAGACGACAACGGACTAACTATAAGAGACTATGAAGTGTGCCTTGAGTTCTCGAAGTTCAATAAGGACACTCAATACACTGTTTCCGCTGACAACGAGAGTAAATTCTATTTCTATGATTTTGTTGCCAATGAATCAATCCCCGGAGTATCTTATGACTTTATAGAATCCATAGAGTTCATTTCCGACCTCCGTGATATGTATCTTCAGGCTTTTAGATTTGAAGGCTTGCGAAGTATCATTTTCACCACCAAGGATACAAGTTTTCAATGGTATGTGGATAAGCTGAACAACACAAAGCCAGATGGAGCAGGAGTATAGACTTCTTTCATTGCTGGATGTCCGCTATTGGGCCAATGCATCAAAGAACATGCCGAGGGGTGACGTGGAGAATCTCCAACGTTTGCTTCGGCAACGTGCCCTCGAATGTGGGTATGAGGAGGGCGTGCCTGAAATTATCTCCTCCATGACTGACCGCTTCCAGGACGAGGAAAGGGAAATGTTGAGAAAAAGGATGGAGGAGTATGTGCGCCGCCTAGGTATTTTGGAACAGCAGCGTATAGACGCTACCGACGAGCAAATCGTGAAAGCAATCAAGTGGACACTAAAAGATTTTGAAAGCGAAAGGGACTGGGGCGGTATCTACCGTATACTAGTGGACTATTGCCATCATCTGGGCTTCACAAGCAAAAAAACAAGTTTCGTGAGGCGGTTCGCCACGATGGGCATCTATCCAAAAGACAATGTTGTCAAGGACATAGTCCGTTCCTCCCCCCCTACAATATATAAAGATGAGTATTACGACTATCTTTTTAGCTATTCTGCCATTGACAAGGGGGTAAACACGTATTGGCCTTCATCCTATATTGAATGGCAGAAAAGCGATATAACCACCAACGATTTCATTGCACGAAAGAAAATAGCCTCACTCTTCCTGAAGAATCTTATCAAGGCCACGGAGGAGCTGTAACTGTCGAAAAGTGTACTAACATAGTACACCTGCGCCTGCCACTATCCTAATTCTATCCTAATTTGCCTGCTGTACGTAGTCTTTGAGACTTCGTACCTTTTTTTTATGTACCTTTGCACCTATAAATTATTGATTACGAGTTTATTTACTTAAAATCGGAATACATTTATGTTAAACGACAAACAATGTTTATCCGCATCGCCTGAAGATATAGTAAGGTATGCGCACGCGAGGAATCTCCAAGCCATCGTCTACGACGGCTTTGCTGGAGTACCGTTGAAAGTAACGTTTTTGAACGACCGCTGGTGGGTGACTTCCCCTGGCGAGCCGCTGGTGCCACTGGAGGATTATTTCGGAGGCGAGGACATCGGATTCATGTTCCTGTGCAACGCTGAAGACAAAGTAGGCGCGCTGGCTCTGGCCAAGATGCTTGGCAAGGCGCTGGCGAATCCCGAGGACGTGGTTAGCAAGGTGCTGCGCCAAAGGGTGGAGCAATTGAAGCGCCTGGGCGCAACGCTCGACGTGAAGGACGAGCCGCTAGTGCTGGAGCTGGAGGTATTCGCCAATAAGGGCAAGTCTTCACGGCAGGGGAAATACTCGATGTGGTGCCATCTGGAAGGTTATTTCTGCGAGGGACTGTTCGACATCGACGCCTTCGACTCGATGCAAGATGCTGAGCAGTGGGCAGGCTACTATTTCGACTTTCTGAGGGAATTAGGAATTGAAATCATAACATCTAACAGGTAATGAATATGAAGGATTCAGACATCACTTATGTCACGCGGCCGAAAGGGAAGCCGGATGTGACGACGAAAGGGAAAATGAACGAGTGGGCAAACGGCTACCGGGAATTTATTCCGCAGGGCCAGAAGCCGAGTAACCGGACGATGCTAAAGCGGTTGGGCAACAGCTGCTTCTACCGTTCGGAGGGTGAGAAGGAAAGCTCGTGGAGCATCCATCTGAACGTGGACGGCAAGTCGGCAGACCCCGTGGCCGAGGCTTTTGAGCAGTTCATGGTGCTGACGGAGGGCGAGCGCAAGCAGATGCCCCGCATGCCCGAAGATGTGGGGCGTATGCTGCTCGACAACGGTGCCGGGCTGAAGGTGTGGCTCGACAATGAAAACCGCCGCCTGAGCATCCTGACTGAACTGGAGTGCGGCCCCGACGTGGAGCGCCAGCTGCTGCTGGCACAGGCCGCGATGAATGTCACGCTGGGACGGTTCCGCACGGAAATCATCAAGCGTAAACGTTGAAGGCTATGGCACAGGACTACAGATTCACTTGGCAGGAGAACCAATACTGGGGTTCGTGCGAGCCCTGCACGGCCTCGGTGCTTGCCACGCAGGTGCGCAGCGCCTCGGTGGCGTGGAAGATAGGCATGCGCCAGGCGGTGGAGCGGGCTGTCAGAGAGGGGCTGCCGCTCGATGAATTCACCCGCAATAGTGATTTCCAGAAGTGGCGCATCAAGCAGGAGTGCCGCCCGAAAGCGGGTGAGAAGTTTGCCGCGCTGACCACGGCGGAGCAGCTGCTGCAATGGGCGCAGATGCTGAAGAACAACCTGCCCGACTTCGTGTTTGCCGTCAGGGAGTTCAAACAGGTGCCCCGGCTCGACAGGAATGGCCATCCTCGGCTGGACAACGACGGCCAGCCCATGATGTACCGCCGCCGGTTGCAGTCGAACATTCTCCACCTCTCCGGGCTCTTCATGAGCGACTACGACCATCTGCCCTTCCCCCCTCAGGAGCTATATGAGCGCACGAAAGCACCGGGATTCCCGTGGAAGGTAAGGCTGGCCCACCTCACGTCGTCGGGATTCGGGCTGAGGCTGGTTTGCGAGTGGATGGTTGAGGCAGGGCGCATAGCCGACAATCAGTATCTCCTGGCCCGTGAACTCGGCGTGCTCAATGTCAAAGACACTACGGGGCGGAAGTTCGTAACAGACAATAGCTGCGTGAACGCTGACAGAATATCGTATTGTCCTCGTATGCAGGATATTATCTATATTGACGAAGACAAATTGTTCCATTTTTAAAAAATCATTATCATGGAAAATCAAAATTTAATGAACGAGGCCGATCGCCTGTATGGCGACGACTATCGCCAAGAGAACAGTTCTGCCCTGAACCCCGGCCATGTGTTGCCTGGCAACACAGCTGTGGTGGCCAGCGGCGAGTATTCAACCACAGAAGCCACGGCTGCCGACGGCGACACAGAGGGCGCCAGGGAGCTGGCAGGGCAGGTGAGGCCGAAGGAGCGTGAGCTGACGCTCGATGCGTATGGCTACAGCGTGGAGGACTATGTGAACACCATGCTGCCCAATGGCGTCCCCGAAGGCTCGCGCCACAAATGCGCCCTGAAGGTGGCGTGCGATGCCATCATTCTCTACGACGGCGATATGGAGCGTGTGCGGAGGCTGCTGGAGTCGTTGGCATGGGTGCAGGAAATCATCACGGAGCGGGGAATGGGCGAGGTCTTGCGTATCATCGATGCGGCCAAGAAACGTATGGAGAAACGTGAGGCTGAGAACCTCTACGACCCGCAGCCTTCGAAGGAGATGCGACGTGCCATCGAACTGGTGACAGGACGTAAGTACGGGGTGCTGGTGCGCGAGCAACGTGCCAGGGAGCTGGGGCACGGCGCTGCCGCTGCCGACGACATCCTGCTGATGCTGGAACGCATCGGTGAGCGCTTTTCCAAGAAATTCTTCCGTCACTACGAATTGTTGCAACTGCTCTGCCATCGCCAGAAGCGCAAGCACTTCGTAGCGGCACTCTATGTGGGCGGCTGCCTGGGTGCTACGCTGATGACCCGCATGTTCTACCAGCTGTGGGCGGAACCGGGCAAGATGTGCCGCCTGAACAGTATTGTGGAACTCATTGGAAGGACAGGTTCGGGAAAGTCGATAGCCACCGCCCTTTACCGCCTCATGCTGGAGCCGGTGAAGAAGGCCGACGCTGCCCAGATAGAGGCGCTGAACCGCTGGAACGAGGAACGCGACCAGAAGAGCGGCGGCGAGAAGAACAAAACCCCACGCCCGCGCGGAATACTGCGCTGTCTGCCGTCGGAGGCTTCGGCGGCTGCCATACGCGAGGCAGAGTTCAACGCGAAGGAAATAGTCGACGGAAGGGAAATCAGCCTCCATGTGTTCCAGCAGAATAGCGAACTCGACGAGGTGCTTGCCCAGCAGAAGAAGTCCTACATGAACATAGAACAGCTGTTCTACAAGGCGCTGGGAAATGAACCCGCAGGGTCGTTCCTGAAGACTTCCTCCTCGATGGTCGGCGAATATGACGTCCACTACAATGCCCTTTTCAGCGGAACACCCTCGGCCATCGCCCGCCAGATAACACCCGCCTCGTTTGCCAAAGGACTGCCGTTCCGTCTGGGTATCGTGCCTATGGGTGATTCGAACTTCGAGATGCGCGAGAACCACGAGTACGACGAAGCCGACCGGCTGAGAGACTCGCAGTTGCGCGAATGGAGCTATCGGCTGGACAGCACCAAGGGCGAGATTCCCATCAAGATGATCTCCGACGCCCTGCACGGATGGACCACACGGCGAATGAAGGATGCCGAGGAGGAGCACAGCTATGCCCTGGAGGACATGGTGAAGAGGCCAATATGGGTGGCGCTGAACCTGGCGCTCCCGTTTATCGTCGCACGCCACTGGCTGCAGATGGTGCACGACAGCGACGGGCGATGGAAATGCGGCCCAGACTTCGCGGTAGACAAGACCGACGTGGCCTTTACGCTGGCTGTCTGCGACGCGCAGTTTGCCTTCCAGCAGCACTTCGCGCTGTCGGTCGGGGAAAAGCACTACGACGACCTGGCTACGGAGCAGGCCTCGAACGTGCGCCATCAGCAGAAGACGCTCTTAGCCTATCGCCGACTGCCCAACCCCTTTACCAGTCAGGACGTAGACCGGGAGTATGGCTACAATGGAAACACGGGCAGCGTGTGTAGCCGACTGAAGCGGTTGGTGGACGACGGGCTTGCTCAAAAAATCAGACAAGGCGAGGATAAGGGCAAGTATCGCAAGCTGTCATAGACAAACCGTCAGAACACGCTATATGCCAATATGCCATATTGCATGCATCGTTTGTTGTCATAGTGAAAAAACATCGCTCTTGACAAGGAAAATATTTTGAAAAGAAAGCAATAATATAACAGTTGCCCCCCCAATTTTACTTTCCGGATGGCGCATTCCCGACCTGCGGTCGGGAATGCGGCTACCGCCGGAGAAGATGTCATGGGTCAACTGCTATGTCATTGCAAAAAAAAATGACAAAAAGGTGCGTAAAAATTTGGTAGTTTCAGATTTTTTTTGTACCTTTGTAACGTGAAATCCGGATAATCACACGAGAGAATTTAACCTTAGTCTTTTACTATTTAAAACACAAATTTTCAATTATGTTGTACCTGAATCTTTACAAGAACAAGAACCAGAACTCTGCGCAGTTCGGGCGTGTCTACGGCCGCGTGAAGAATGCCGACCCCATCGGCGTCGCCGAGCTGGCCAAGCACATGAGCGACCACAACACTCCCTATTCCCAGGGCGTCATCAAGGGCATTCTCACCGACATGGTCTCCTGCATCAAGGAGCTTATCCTGCTCGGACAGCCCGTGAAGCTGGGCGACCTGGGTATCTTCTCCGCACAGGTGACCAGCGGCTCGAGCGCCGACGCTGCCCACTTCGAGATTGCCAAGCACATCAAGAACATCCGCCTGCTCTGCAAGGCTACCGGCGAAATCCGTCAGGCCAAGCTCACCCAGGAGGGCGTCCTGGGATTCACCGACCTGGCGCAGAAGATCATCAACGGAGAGGCC
>JAILFU010000072.1 GCA_024697405.1 Prevotella sp. | reverse complement strand
TGGAGCATCGAGGGGCCGAGACGCGCGACAAGACGGGCGACGGTGCAGGTATCATGCTACAGATACCCCATGAGTTCATTCTATTGCAGGGGATTCCAGTACCAGAAAAGGGGAAATATGGCACGGGGCTTGTATTTCTGCCTAAAGCGGAAAAGCAGCAGCAGGAGATTCTGTCAGTAATGATTGAGGAAATAGAGCGCGAGGGCTTGCAACTGATGCACCTGCGCACGGTGTCTACCTGTCCGGAAGTGCTGGGTGAGGCTGCCCGTGAAGTGGAGCCAGACATCAAGCAGGTGTTCGTGACCCAGCAGACCCACCCCCAACCCCTCCCCAAGGGAGGGGAGTTTAGTTACTCTCAAGATGACGAAACGGCATTTAATCGCAAGCTATATATTGTAAGGAAAAGGATTGAGAAAAGGGTAGCGGAAATGGTATCTACTCCCCTCTCCCCTCGGAGAGGGGTCGGGGGTGAGGCTTTTAAGGCTTTTTATATCTGTTCGCTGTCGAACACAAACATTGTATATAAGGGAATGCTGACCAGCCGTCAGCTGCGTCGGTATTTCCCGGACTTGTCGAGTCCCTACCTGACAAGCGGACTGGCGCTGGTCCACTCACGATTCAGCACAAACACATTCCCCACGTGGTCACTGGCCCAGCCCTTCCGTTTGTTAGCCCATAACGGCGAGATAAACACCATTCGCGGCAACCGAGGATGGATGAAAGCCCGCGAGCGTGTGCTCAGCAGTGAGGCACTGGGCGACATCAGGGAGATTTCGCCCATTGTGCAGGAGGGCATGAGCGACTCGGCTTCGCTGGACAACGTGTTTGAGTTCCTGATGATGAGCGGAATGTCGCTGCCACAGGCGATGGCCATCCTCGTGCCGGAGTCGTTCAACGACAAGAATCCGATATCTGAGGATTTGAAAGCGTTCTACGAGTATCACTCCATCCTGATGGAGCCGTGGGACGGACCAGCTGCCCTGCTGTTCTCTGACGGACGCTATGCCGGCGGTATGCTCGACCGTAACGGGCTGCGCCCCAGCCGCTATACGATAACGAAGCAGGGCATGATGGTGGTGGCCTCAGAGGTGGGCGTGATGGACTTCGAGCCGGGCGATGTGGTCTCGAAGGGACGGTTGCAGCCGGGAAAGATTCTGCTCATCGATACGCAGGAAGGCAGAATCTACTACGACGGCGAAATCAAGGAACAGCTGGCCAAGGCCCATCCCTACCGCCAATGGCTCAGCGAGAACCGCGTGCAGCTGGAGAAGCTGAAGAGTGGCCGCAAGGTGGAGAACTCGGTGAGCGACTTCAATCGGAAGCTTGTCACCTTCGGCTTCGGTCAGGAAGATATCGACAAGACCATCATACCGATGGCAACGTCAGGTCAGGAGCCGGTTGCAGCTATGGGCAACGACACGCCGCTGGCTGTCATCAGCGACCGTCCCCAGCTGCTTTTCAATTACTTCCGCCAGCAGTTCGCTCAGGTGACAAACCCAGCCATCGACCCCATTCGCGAAGAGTTGGTGATGTCACTGACGGAGTACATCGGTGCCGTGGGCACCAACATCCTGACACCCGACGCCTCGAACTGCAAGATGGTTCGCCTGCCCCAGCCTGTACTGACCAACACGCAACTCGATATACTTTGTAATATCAGGTATAAGGGATTCAAGACGAAGAAGCTTCCTATCCTCTTCGATGTTGAGAAAGGTGAAGAGGGATTACGCCAGGCACTTGATGACCTCTGTCATGAGGCAGAGCGTAGCGTGGACGAGGGTGTTAACTATATTATCCTGACAGACCGCGATGTTGACAAGGAACATGCGGCCATCCCGTCGCTGTTAGCGGTCAGCGCTGTTCATCATTATCTGATTTCAGTGGGCAAGCGCGTGCAGACAGCACTCATCGTGGAGAGTGGGGAGATACGCGAGACGATGCACGCTGCATTGTTGCTGGGTTATGGTGCCAGTGCGCTGTGTCCGTATATGACCTTCGCTATTCTCGACGACCTGGTGAAGCGCGGAAAAATCCAGGAGGAATACGCTACGGCAGAGAAAAACTATATCAAGGCCGTGGACAAGGGGCTGAAGAAGATTATGTCGAAAATGGGTATTTCGACCATCCGCTCGTATCGCGGCGCAAAGATTTTCGAGAGCATCGGTTTGAGCGAGGACTTGCTGCGCAGGTACTTCGGCACAGAAGTGAGCACCATCGGCGGCATCGGCCTGAAGGAGATTGCGAGGGACGCCATCCGTCTGCAGCGCGCAGGTTCGGTTTGTTGCTGTAATACAGCAACAAACGGGACGACAACGCTCAAGAACCACGGGCAGTTCTCATGGCGCAAGGACGGCATCAAGCACGCTTGGAATCCAGAAACCATAGCGAATCTTCAGTTGGCCACCCGATTGGGCAGTTATAAGAAGTTCAAGGAGTGGGAATCACTTGTCGATGAAAAAGACTGTCCCATCTTCATCCGAGACTTCTTCGGTTGGAAGAAGGCGGCAAAGCCTACGCCTATTGACGAGGTGGAGCCAGTAGAGTCCATCGTGAAGCACTTTGTAACGGGAGCCATGAGTTTCGGAGCCTTGAGCATCGAGGCCCACGAGGCTCTTGCACTAGCCATGAATAAGCTTGGCGCTCGCTCTAACACAGGAGAGGGCGGCGAGGACAATGCCCGCTACCACACCGAGGTGGACGGCGTATCGCTGTCGAGCAAGACCAAGCAGATAGCCAGCGGCCGCTTCGGCGTGACGGCAGAGTATCTAGTGAATGCCGAGGAGATACAGATCAAGGTGGCGCAGGGCGCGAAGCCCGGCGAAGGCGGACAGCTGCCCGGCTTTAAGGTGAACGATATTATTGCCAAGACGCGCAATGCCATCCCCGGCATCTCGCTCATTTCACCTCCGCCTCACCACGATATTTATTCCATCGAAGACTTGGCACAACTCATCTTCGACCTTAAGAACATCAACCCAACAGCTGCCGTCAGTGTGAAGCTCGTAGCCGAGAGTGGCGTGGGAACTATCGCCGCTGGTGTAGCCAAGGCTAAGGCCGACCTCATCGTCATCAGCGGTGCCGAGGGCGGTACGGGGGCTTCACCAGCCAGCAGCATGCGGTTCGCCGGCATCTCCCCCGAGATTGGTCTCGCCGAAACGCAGCAGACGCTGGTTAGAAACGGTCTGAGAAATCAGGTACGCCTGCAGACCGACGGCCAGCTGAAGACCGCCAAGGACGTCATCATCATGGCCATGCTGGGAGCTGATGAGTTCTCTTTCGGCACGCTGCCGCTCATCGTCTTGGGCTGCGTGATGATGCGTAAGTGCAACACGAACACCTGCCCGATGGGTGTGGCGACGCAGAACCCAGAGCTACGCAAGCACTTCGAGGGGCGTGCCGAGTACGTGGTCAACTATTTCACGTTCCTTGCCCAGCAGGTGCGCGAATACCTCGCAGAGATAGGCGTTCACAGCCTGAAGGAAATCATCGGCCACACGGAATTGATGGAGGTCCGTATGCCCAATGGTTCTGCTGTCGGGAAATGGCAGACCATCGACTTCGGACGTCTGCTGCACAAGCCTGAAAGGCTAGGCGACGAAACGTCGGGAAGGGCGGAGAAAGCACTCTATTGGGATCGTGGCGCCTATACGAAGGTGACGGGTGTCAAGGACGAGGAAATCATCAAGGCTGCTCAAAAAGCCATTGACGAACAGGAGGAAGTGACGCTCGACTACACCATTAAGAATACCGACCGTGCCGTGGCGACGATGCTCAGCGGTGTCATCGCAAAGAAATATGGTGAGGCAGGTCTGCCCGACGGCACGATAAAGATGAAGTTCAAAGGTTCTGCCGGACAGAGCTTTGGCGCTTTTGCCGTGAAAGGACTGGACATCCGACTGGAGGGCGAGTGCAACGACTACTTCGGCAAGGGACTCAGCGGCGGTCGCATCAGCATTCTGCCGCCAGCACGCCGCAGCGACGACTTTCAGGCTGAAGAAAACATCATCGCTGGCAACACGGGCCTGTATGGTGCCACCTCCGGCGAACTTTACATCAATGGTAAGGTGGGCGAGCGCTTCGGCGTGCGTAACTCTGGAGCCATTGCCGTCATCGAGGGTGCTGGCGACCACTGCTGCGAATATATGACCGGCGGACGCGTCGTGGTGCTCGGCGAGACAGGGCGCAACTTCGCGGCCGGCATGTCGGGCGGACTGGCTTACGTCTACGACCCCAAGCACACATTCGACTACTTCTGCAATATGGACATGGTAGAAATCAACCTCGTCGAGGACAGCGTCTCGCGTAAAGAGCTACTGGAGCTGATTCGTCAACACTACCTCCACACAGGTTCAGCTCTGGCAGGGCAGATGCTCGATGACTGGAACCATGTGGTCGAGGACTTCGTACAGATAGTCCCTATTGAGTACAAACGCGTGCTGCAGGAGGAGCAGATGAAGAAACTGCACGAGAAGATAGCTGACATCCAGCGAGACTATTAATTGGTAAATTGGGATAATAGTCGTTTGGAGACATTACAAATGACGACTGTATAATCCCTAAACGACTAAACAACAAAACCACTAAACGACTAAAAGATGGGAAATCCGAAAGCATTCTTAGAGATACACCGCCAAGAGGCGGGCTATCGTCCGATTCACGACAGGATTCACGACTTCGGCGAGGTGGAGCAGACGCTCAACACGCACCAGCGCCGCGAGCAGGCCTCACGCTGCATGGACTGCGGCGTGCCCTTCTGCCACTGGGCCTGTCCGTTGGGCAACAAGGCGCCTGAATGGAACGACGCCCTGTATAAGGGCGACTGGGAACTGGCCTTCCGCCTGCTCACGAGCACCAACCCCTTCCCGGAGTTCACCGGCCGCATCTGTCCGGCACTCTGCGAGAAAGCCTGCGTGCTGAACCGTTTCAACCACGAGCCGACCACCAACCGCGAGGATGAGTGTGCCATCATCGAGGCTGCCTTCCGCGAAGGCTATATCCAGCCGCGAATGCCTGAGAGAAACGGGATGAACGTGGCCGTCATCGGCGCCGGCCCTGCCGGGCTTGCCGCCGCCAACGCCCTCAACCAGATGGGCTACACCGTCACCGTCTTCGAGAAGAACGAGGCCGCCGGTGGCCTCCTCCGCTACGGCATCCCCAACTTCAAGCTCAACAAGGCCATCATCGACCGCCGCATCAGGCTGATGGAGCAGGAAGGCATCGCCTTCCACTATGGCGAAGCTGTCCCGTATGCTGCGATATCATCGCAGCTCGCGCTGCAGTTCTCTGCCGTCGTCCTTGCCACCGGCACCCCCACGGCCCGTGACCTCCCCATCCCCGGCCGCGACCTGAAGGGCGTCCACTTCGCCCTCGAGCTGCTGTCGCAGCAGAACCGCGTGCTCGCCGGCATCGAGTACAGCAAGGAGGAGCGCATCACCGCCCGTGGCAAGGACGTCCTCGTCATCGGCGGCGGCGACACTGGCTCCGACTGCATCGGTACGGCCCATCGCCAGGGCTGCAAGAGCGTCACCCAAATCGAAATCATGCCCCGCCCCGCAGAAGGCCCCGACGACCCGCAGAACCCCTGGCCCAACTGGCCTCGTACGCTCAAGACCACCTCAAGCCACGAGGAGGGCTGCACCCGCCGCTGGAACATCAACTCCCTTGAGTTCCTTGGCGAGAATGGCCATCTCACGGGGGGCAAGGTGCAGGAGATAGATTGGAAACCTAATCCCGACGGTGGTCGCCCTGTCATGGTGGAGAAAGGCAAACCCGAAATCATCAAGGCCGAGCTCTGCCTCCTCGCCATGGGCTTCCTCAAGCCCGAGCATCCCGATTATCCCGCCAACGTCTTTGTTTGCGGCGATGCACAAAACGGTGCTTCCCTCGTAGTCCGAGCCATGGCCAGCGGTATAGATACCGCCCGCCGTGTCCACGAGTATTTCATCGTAAATAGTAAATCGTCAACTCGTAAATAATGTTGGTTCCATTCACCAAAATGCACGGATGCGGCAACGATTACATCTACGTCAATGCCATGCAGCATCCCATCGCCGACCCACAGGCTTGCGCCATACGATGGAGCGACCGCCACAAAGGCATCGGCAGCGACGGGCTCGTGTTGATTGACAAGAGTCCCGTCCCCGAGGCAGACTTCTCCATGCGCATCTTCAACGCCGACGGCTCCGAGGCTATGATGTGTGGCAATGCCAGCCGCTGCATAGGTAAGTATCTTTATGAAAGAAGGACCCACCCCTGGCCCTTCCCTGTGAAGGAGGGGAATGGATGCCAAGAGACCGGAATTCGTCTGCTGACATTATCAGGCATCAAGACGCTCCAGCTACACATAATAGATGGCAAGGTTGAGTCTGTCACGGTAGACATGGGCGAGCCTATACTGGAAGATGAGTCACTGTTTGTGGGCAATAGGGGAATGGGCAAGGGAATCTTTGTCTCGATGGGCAATCCTCATTACGTCATCTTTATTGATGATGTCGACCAGGTGGGCGAAACGGGGGCTGTCCTTGAACGCCACCCTGCCTTCCCCCAGCGCTGCAACATCGAGTTTGCCCGCATTCAGCCCGACGGCAGCATCAGAACACGAGTGTGGGAACGAGGCAGCGGCATCACGATGGCCTGCGGAACCGGCGCCTGCGCCACCGCCGTCGCCGCCTGCCTGTCAGGACGTGCAGACAGAATGAACGACATCGTGATGGACGGTGGCACCCTCCACATCGAGTGGTGCAAATCGAACAATCACGTCTACATGACAGGCCCTGCTGAGTTTGTCTTCGACGGAGAAATCGAAATGACGTAATAACGTGATAACGAAATAACGAAAGATAACTATGGCTCTTGTAAACATCCACTTCCTGAACCTGCAGAACAACTACTTGTTCGCCGACATTGCCAAGAAGGTCAATGCCTTCCGTGTGATGCACCCCAAGTCCGACGTCATATCTCTTGGCATTGGCGACGTCACCCAGCCACTCTGTCCCGCCGTCGTCAAGGCCATGCACAAGGCCGTCGACGAGATGGCCACCGCCGACGGCTTTCGGGGCTACGGCCCTGAGCAGGGCTACGACTTCCTGCGCGAAGCCATCCTGAAGAACGACTTCCAGCCCCGTGGCGTTCATCTCAGTATCGACGAGGTCTTCGTCAACGACGGTGCGAAGAGCGACACCGGCAACTTCCAGGAACTGCTCCACTGGGACAACTTCATCGGCGTCACCGACCCCATCTATCCCGTCTACATCGACTCCAACGTCATGATAGGCCGCTGCGGCACCTATCGCGACGGGCGCTGGACCAACGTGCGCTATATGCCTACGACAGCCGAGAACGGTTTCATACCCGAGTTGCCCAAGGGACGCCCCGTCGACGTCATCTACCTCTGCTACCCCAACAACCCCACGGGCACCGTCATCACCAAGCAGGAACTGCGCAAGTGGGTGAACTACGCCTTGAAGAACGATGCACTCATCCTCTTCGATGCCGCCT
>JAILFU010000221.1 GCA_024697405.1 Prevotella sp. | reverse complement strand
TGCGGGCTATGCGCTCGTCTTCCATCAGGTATTTGAACACCGAGTCGTAAATAGGATTTGCTATAGTCATCTTCTTCTATGTTACATCAACTAGCGATGGTGCAAAGATACGAAAAGAAATCCGAACCGGCAAGCGATTCGGAGATTATTTTTTGGGGGGCTGATGAAACAATTAGTTTGTTAGCTCGTCAAACTGTGCGCTGGATACAATTCGGATTGCATATAATACATAGTGGATAGCCAAAAGTTAAAAAACGCTATTGCTTTACAAAACTATGATAATGGCTAGCGGATTGTTGAAAATTGTTCGTAAATTTGCAGTTGTGATAAACATTAAACGATGAAGATATGATTAGGATTAGGGCTCTCTTTGCTGTTGTCGTTATGGCTTCAGCCGTTACAGTACAAGCACAGACGTACTCCTCGAAGCTGCTGGGTTACGAGGCGCAGATTGACGAGATTATCAAACAGATGACACTCGAGGAGAAGGTGGAAATGCTGCACGGTAAGAACATGTTTTCGTCGGCGGGCATCTCACGGCTGGGTATCGCCGACGTGGAGTATGCCGACGGTCCCTTTGGCATCCGTGAGGAGATGGAGCCTCATTCCTGGAACTCCGCCCACCTGACGACCGACTCTGCCACGTTCTTCCCCACGGGTTCGGCCCTCGCCGCGACATGGAGCGCCGACTGGGCCTACGCTTACGGGCGGGGCATGAGCCGTGAAGCTCGTCTGAGGGGAAAGGACATGATACTGGGTCCAGCCATCAACATCCAGCGCCTTCCGACGGGTGGGCGTACCTATGAGTACCTGAGCGAGGATCCGCTGCTGAGCGGCGTGCTCGCCGTGGCCTACACACGGGGCGCTCAGGATGACGGCACAGCGGTCTGCCTGAAGCACTATGCACTGAACAACCAAGAGGACTACCGTGGAACGGTAGACGTGCGCATCAGCGACCGCGCTATGCATGAGATTTACCTTCGGCCGTTTGAGATGGCCGTGCGTGAAGCCGACGCCTGGGGCCTGATGGCCGCCTATAATAAGGTGAACGGGCGGTGGTGCTCTGAGAATGCACACCTGCTCACTGCGGTGTTGCGTCAGCAGTGGGGCTTCCCGGGTATGGTTATCAGCGACTGGGGCGGTGTCCACTCGACGGTCGACCCCGTTGTGGCGGGCATGAACGTCGAGATGCCCGGCAACCGTTTTATGGGGCAGGCGCTGCTCGACTCCGTAAAGGCGGGCAAGGTGAGCGAGGCCGTCATCGACCAGCGTGTCCGTGAGATTCTGCGTGTCCGCCTGACGGTGAAGCCCATAGATAAGGCGGTGGCCAACACGAAGCCTGTGGGCAATGCGGAGGAGATGGCAACGGCCCTCGAGGTGGCGCGGCGCTCGATTGTACTGCTGAAGAATGAGCCGGTAGCGCAGGGGAAGAGTGAGGCGCAGGCATTGCTGCCCATCGACACAAAACGCGTCAAGCGCGTTGCCGTCATCGGCGAAAATGCTGTGACGACGATGGCGCTCGGCGGTGTCGGGGCGGGTGTGAAGACGCGCCGTGAAGTGACGCCACTAGAGGGTCTGCAGACCGTGCTCGGCAACAGCGTGAAGCTGACCTACGTTCCTGGTTACAAGAGCTTCGACCGAGACAGCCGCAACAAACGTCTCAGTCCTGTTCAGCCCGCTGATGCTGCGCTGATGGCCGAGGCCGTGAAGGCAGCGAAGAAGGCCGACCTCGTGCTTTTCTTCGCCGGCGACAACCGTGAGGTGGAGACCGAAGGCTCCGACCGCAAGCGCATCACCCTGCCTTCGGGACAGGATGAGCTGGCCGTCGCCCTTGCCAAGGCGAACCGACGGCTCGTAACCGTCATCGTCTCTGGCGGCCCGGTCGATGTGTCGACGGTGAGCGAGGTCTCCAGCGCGCTTGTGGCATCGTGGTTCAACGGTTCCATGGGTGGCCAGGCGCTAGCCGAGGTGCTCACAGGGCAGATATCCCCATCAGGCAAGCTGCCTATGACGTGGCCCTGCCGCTTGGAGGACGTGCCGGCCTATGCTACGGGCAGCTATCCGCAGCAGGCCGAGAACCCGCAGGGTGACATCTTCGTAGGGCTGGTGAACAATGGGGCGAATAGTCATACAGGGACGAATGGGGAGCGTGGGCGACGCGGCAGGAACTTCTCCCCCGTGGCCAATTACGCTGAGCAAGGGCTAGTGGGCTATCGCTGGTACGACACGAAGCAGATGGCTGTGGCCTATCCCTTCGGCTTCGGCCTTTCGTATGCCACGTTCAAGTATAGTGACCTGGCAGTGCAGCCCTCTGCCGATGGTTTCGATGTGCGCTTCACCCTTACTAACACCTCAGACTGCAACGCCGAGGAGGTGGCACAGGTCTATGTGGCCCGTCCTGCCTCGCGCATTGAGCGTCCAGTGAAGGAACTCAAGGCTTTTAAGCGTGTAGCCTTGAAGGCCGGTGAGCGCCAGACGGTTACTATTCCTATTCGCCGCACCGACCTCTGCCATTGGGACGAACCTGCCCAGACATGGCTTTTGGAGCCAGGCGGCATGACCGTCCTTGTCGGCGGCTCGTCTGACAACCTTCCATTGTCAGTTGAAACGAAAATCAAATAAGGAGAAGCGTATGTGTAGATTCCTTATTTGGGGGCTTAGGTGTAGAGGTAGCGCTTGATGCTCTTCTTCGGGGTTTTGGCAAACTCCTGCTTGTGGATTACTATCTCGCTGATCTTCTCGTAGGCAGGAAGCGTCTGGTTCAGTCCGTTGCGGTTCTGCTCCATCACACCCTCCAAGTCTTCCATGGTGAAGCCCAGCTTCTCGGCCTCGTCGAGGTCAGGATGTACGAGTGCCACGAGCCTGGAGTCACGCTGAACGACGATGCTCTCTACGACGAGTGTCATCGAGTTGAGCTTGTCTTCTATCTCCTCAGGGTAGATGTTCTGCCCGTTGGCACTGAGCAACAGGTTCTTCGAGCGTCCGTTGATGAAGACATTACCGTCCTCGTCCATGGTGCCTAGGTCGCCGGTGTGATACCATCCTTGTTCGTCGATGGTCTCGCGGGTGGCCTTCTCGTTCTTGTAGTAGCCCAGCATGACGTTCAGGCCGCGCGTGAGGATCTCGCCGGGAATGGTCTCGGGGTCGGGACTGTCGATGCGCACCTGCATGTTTTTCGCTGCCTTTCCGCAGCTGCCGGGCACGAACGAGCGCCAGTCTTCATAGCAGATGATGGGAGCGCACTCGGTGGCGCCGTAGCCCACGGTATAGGGGAAGTTGATGCGGTGGAGGAACTGCTCAACCTCCTGGTTGAAGGCGGCTCCGCCAATGATGATTTCGAAGAAGTTCCCGCCGAATGCTTTCTTCACTTCCTGGCAGATGGTGTCGCGTACCTTCTGCTCGATGACGGGAATCTGAAGTAAGAGGCGCATGCGTGGCGTCTGAATCTTGGGGAACACTTTCTTGCGGATGATTTTCTCAATGACCAGCGGCACGGCGATGATGACCGAGGGCTTGATGTCGGCAAATGCCTGTGCGATGATGGCCGGCGAGGGTACGCGGTTGAGATAGAAGACGTGGCATCCACGTATGAACTCGTAGCTGAACTCGAAGGCCATGGAGTACATGTGAGCCATGGGCAGGATGGAGATGACACTCGAGCCAGGCTTCAGGTTGTTGCCCATGGCGGAGCAGGCGAAGTCGTAGTTCGACCACATGGCTCGGTAGGGTATCATCACGCCCTTCGAGAAGCCCGTAGTGCCGCTGGTATAGTTGATGAGCGCCATCTCGTCGGGGCTCTGCTCGTGGTAATAGTGCACGTGCTCCTTGCGGAAATACTTGGGGAACTTCTTGCCGTAGAGCTCGTTCAGGTGCTCGCGGGCGTAGGTCAGCTTGTCGGTACGCGAGAGCACGAGCGAATAGTCGGTATTGCGGATGATACCTTCCAGGTTGGGCATCTGTCCCGGGTCTATGCTGCCGCTGACGTGGTCGCCGGCGAAGAGCAGCTTGGCGTCGCTGTGGTTGACGATGTTGTGAATCTGGTCGGGGGTGAACTCATGGAGTATGGGCACGGCGACGGCACCGTAGGTCAGCGTGGCGAGGAAGGCCACCGTCCACTGGCTGCTGTTACGCCCGCAGAGGGCAATCTTGTCGCCGCGCTGCACGCCCGAATTCTCAAACAGGATATGCACCTTTTCTATCTTGCGGGCCACGTCGTGGTATTGCAGCGTCTGTCCCTTATAGTCGGTCAGGGCATCCATGTCCCAATGGTCGATGATGCTCTGCTCTATGAGCTTGTTGTAGCTTGGTATCTCTTTCATAAGCGCTTGGTGTCTTTGTTATTGGTAAAGGTATCTCTTGATGCTCTTTTTGGGTGTCTTCTGGAATTCCTCTTTCATGAGCTGTATTTGCGCGAGACGGCTGTAGGCGGGCAGCCTGAGGTTCAGCTCCTGACGGTTCTGCTCCATGATGCCTTCCATGTCGGCTTCAGTGAAGTGCATCAGCTCGTCCTGGTCGGGATAGACCAGCGCCACCAGCTTCTCGCCGCGCTGCACGACGATGCACTCGTTGACCATCGGCATGGAGCTGAGCTTGTCTTCTATCTCCTCGGGATAGATATTCTGCCCGTTGGCACCCAGCAGCATGTTTTTCCGGCGTCCCCTGATGAAGATGTTGCCCTCCTCGTCCATCGTGCCCAGGTCGCCCGTGTGGTACCAGCCGTCCTTGTCGAGGGCCTCTCTCGTAGCCTCGTCGTTGTTGTAGTAGCCCAGCATGACGTTCTGTCCACGGGTGAGGATTTCGTTGTTTGAGAGACGCACCTCCATGCCGTCGACGGCGATGCCGCATGAGCCGGCCACATGCACCTGCCAGTCGCTGTAGCTGATGAGCGGGGCGCACTCCGTGGCGCCATAGCCCACGGTGATGGGGAAGCCTATCTGCATGAGGAAATCCTCCACCTCCTTCGACAGGGCTGCTCCCCCCACGATGACCTCGTATGCTTGTCCGCCAAACGCCTGGTACACCTGTTCGCAGATTTTCTGCCGCACCTTGTCCCTGACCACTGGCATGGCCATGAGCAGTTTCATGCGCGGGGTCTGCATGACGGGGAAGACGCGCTTGCGGATGATTTTCTCAATGATGAGCGGCACGGCCACGATGAGCTTGGGACGGATCTCCGTGAAGGCCCGGGCAATGAGCGACGGTGAGGGAAGGCGGTTGAGGAAGAACAGATGGCAGCCGTTGCAGAAACCGAAGAGGAACTCTATGCTCAGGCCATACATGTGGGCCATGGGCAGAATGTCGAGCAGTGCCGAGCCCGCCTTCACGTGCTCGCCCAGCCGGCGAATGCAGAATCCTATGTTGCCGCTCAGCGTCCTGTAGGGAAGCATCACCCCCTTCGAGTAGCCCGTCGTCCCGCTGGTGTAGTTGATGAGAGCCAGCTCTTCGGGCTGGTCAGCGTAGACCTTCACATCCTCTTTTGTGAATGCCCTCGCATATTTCGAGCCGAACATCATATTTAAATGTTCGCGCGCGTACGTGAGCTGCTCAGAGCGGGATATCATCAGCGAGAAGTCGGGCAGGTTGAGTATTCCCTCCAGCTTAGGCATCAATGCCGGGTCTATCTCCTTGGCAATGTAGTCGCCCACGAAAAGCAGGCGTGCGCCCGAGTGGTTCACAATGTTATGGATGGACTCAGCATGAAACTCGTGGAGGATGGGCACGGCCACGGCTCCGTAGGTCAGCGTGGCAAGAAAGGTCACCGCCCAGTGAGCAGAGTTCCTGCCGCAGATGGCAATCTTGTCGCCCTGCACGATTCCAGCGCTCTGGAAAGCGATGTGAAGCTTGGCTATCTTGCGTGCCACGTCATGATACTGCAGCGTAGTGCCCTGATAGTCTGTCAGGGCGTTCTCGTTCCAGTTCTTCAGTATGGCTTGACGTATATATTCGTTAAAACATGGGATTGTGTTCATTGCACAATTTTGAAAATTTTGTGCAAAGGTACATCCTTTTCTGCACATTTGCAAATTTTTTGTGCAGTTTTTTCGGGCCACAAGGCATATTAGCAATTTTTAAACAAAAATTTGGCCATGCCGGAAGATTATTCTACCTTGCAACCGACGAGTTAGAGGTTTAGAAAGGTTATTTTAAAATGAGGCAAATGAGGCAAATGAGGAAATGCGCAAAAATGGGTACTTTTTTTTGTCACCTTTTGTCACTTTGTCACATTACCCGAAAACACTGGGGTTTTGAGCGATTTTACACCCAAAATACACCCTAGGTATACCTAGCATTGCACACCTGCAGCAGGAGTGTGCAATTTTGGTAATTTTTCTTTACTTGCGCTGTAACTGCAAAATTACACACCTGACAGGATGATAACGAGCCCAATCTCGCGGAACCGGTCTATTTCAGCAGAAAGTAGCGGTGTAGGCAAGAAATATCCCTTTTTCGCGAAACTTTACAAAAAGCGTTTTTTGACGGTTTTTTGCTGAGTTTCGGCCTATTTTATGCGTAAACTGCGCGATTGCATATGTATATTATTGTACGCACACGCGCAGGAAAAAAACTGCAAAAACGTCGTATTTAACATTTTTTTTGTTCCTTAGCAGTACATTGACTACCTTTGTACCCGAGTTCTTTGGCATTAGTGACAAACAGTGACAAAATTTTAGACCTATATTCGCAAGTTGGGACTTATTGGTTTATAAATATATATATTATAATATATATATTTATAAAAGTTCAACTTTCGCAAAATCCACACCCATGGACGGCGCGCAGAGGTGCAAAATAAGTATAAATTTTTGTCACCATTTGTCACAAATGAAAAAAGTGACTCGTAAAAAAAACTTACAATTTACTTT
>JAILFU010000219.1 GCA_024697405.1 Prevotella sp. | reverse complement strand
GTGTAGGTGTCAAAGAGGACAGCCTGCGGGCGCTCTTAGTGACCTGTGGCTCATTGGCCTCGTCACTGGAACAAGCAGCGAACAGCATTGCTGTGGCTGCGAAGAATAAAATCTTTTTCATACTTGTTTTGTTTGTTAAATTAATAAATGTTTTTAATTGGTTTTACTTGTTTAAATCCTGAGAGGATTGTTTAGTTCATAGTCTCTGTTTCTGTCGGTGCCATCATCTATGACACAGTTTTTGGTGAAGGGTTTAATGGTCGGTACTGTCTGTTTCGTAAAAATTAATGGTCGTTAAAAGTTTTTTGTCAAAAGTGATGCTAAAAAGGAACGTCTATGTTCTCCTCGTCCCCCCATGGGGCGACCTCCGCGTCGAAGGCGCCGGTGCCTGATGGCTGTGCGTAGGGCAGGATGGGCACTTCGGAGTCACTGAAGAAGGGAGCCTCTAAGAGCAGCTCGAGTTCAAGGGTGACGTCGGTCTTGCTGAAGTAACCGTTCTCGTCAGCCGTCCTGTATCTGATGTGCTTGCCAACAGGGTAGCGGAACACGTGCTGTGTGCCGTCGATGAGGGTGAAGCATAGCGATAGCACATTGTTGGTGGAGTCGCGTTGCGCGAGCAGCTCGCGGCCGTGCGGCAGTCCGAAGGTGCTGATGTGTGTGGTGATATATCCCACGCTCCTGACGGAGTCTGACTCGGCGGGTGCCGGTGCCGAGGTCCAGGCGTCCAGTAGGTGGTAGCCCGTCTGTGTGCGCCGCCACGCCTGTGTGAGCAGGAAGCCGTCGGCCATGCCGGAGATGTTGCCGATGACGCTGGCCATGTACTTGAAGCCGATGACCTTCACCCGCACGAAGAGGTCGGTGGTCATGGGGTCGACGGTCTCGTCGAGGGTGTGCGTCTCGCGCAGGTCGCCCTTCATCTGCTTCCACGGTACGAAGCGGAAGTTGCCGTCGGTCATCTCGGGCAGCACGGTGAACGTGTCGGCCACGCACCCTATGTGCTCCGGCTCGCGCATGTAGGCCACGTTGACGTCCCAGAAGTCGGTGGTGCGCTGCTGCTGCTGGGCGTAGGCGAAGGCGTCGTTGAAGCTCTTCATCTGGAAGAAGCGCATGGAGCCGAACTCGCCCGTGGTGCGGTTGAAGATGAGCATCTTGTAGTCGCCGGGCTCGAGCTCCAGGTCGTAGGAGTCGACGTGGTTGGAGATGTCGGTAAAGGTGATGCTGTCGCCGTCCTTGGCCAGCATGATGGTCATGCCGCTGGGCTTCTCGCCGAAGCGCTTCTCCCAGTCTACGTTGACGCGCACGTCGGCCTTGCCCTTGTAGTAGAGCTCTATGTCGTAGCGGTCGCACGAGGCAAGGAGCACCATGAGGCAGGCGAGGGCAAGGAGCCGGAGGGCTCTGAGACCTCTGGGGCTTCTGGGGCTTCTGAGACCTCTGAGACCTCTGCGGATGCTGGGGCTAATGGGCATCATCTGTCACCTCCTTTCTTGCTTTTGTTGCCTAAGAGCCAGACGAGGCTGGCCTTCAGCTTGGTGGGTCCCACGTAGTGGAAGTCGTTGTTCCTGCGGTAGATGAGGTGGGTGTCGTCGAACTCGTTCTCGTAGTGCACCTTGGGGCCTCCCACATAGCCGAGCGAGGCGGAAAGCTCGATGTTGAAGCGGCGTGAGAGCACCCACGAGTGGCCCACGGTGAGGCCGAGGCTGGTGAACTCGCCCTGGTCGCCTTTGCCGTCGGTGCCCAGGTCATACTTGCCTCCGGCAGCATAGAGGCCGACGAAGGTGCCGGTGAGGGCGGGCTGCATCTCGCGGCAGCGGGGCCACAGCCAGTAGCGCACCTCGGCGCCGATGGTCAGCAGCTCGTAGGCTGTCTGGGTGGGGCGCTGGTCGGAGCGGTAGTACTTGTGTTGCTTGCCCTTGTCGTTCTGGTCGAAGCGCCATCAGGGGAACCACACCTCGCCCATGACGCTCCAGCGGCGGTCGCGGCCCAGCGGCATCTCCACCTCCACGTTGGGGCAGAGCAGCGCGTCGAAGAGCAGGTTGGTCTTCACGGTCAGGAGGGCGCGATAGGTGTCGAAGGGTTGCGGACGGACGGGGGTGAAGGGCGCCGTGGGCAGGAAGTCGTCCGCTACGGCGGGCACGGTGTCGATGACCGTCGGGCGGGGCGCTACGACGGGCGCCTTGTAGTCGGCGCCGCTCAGACGGAAGGGCGAGAGGCGCACCTCCGACGAGTCGATGAGCTCGTAGGCTATCTCGTAGTCAGAGTGGCGCAGGCGGGGCAGGGCGTTGCGCTTGATGTCGGCATACTCCTGCGGGAAGCGCTTGCGTAGGAGGGTGAGACGCTGGTCGGGGTCGGCCTCCTGGTCGATGACGCGCAGCATCTTGGGCGTCGACGGCCATGCCTGCGCGGCCACATAGCGGCGCAGGCCGTCCCAGTCCTCGGCCACGTAGCTGCTGCTGATGATGTCTTGCGGCACGCCCCACTGGTCGGCTATGTACTGGCAGAGCGTCTGACTTCGTCCGCTGGCCAGCCGCTCGTTGTTGTCGTAGGGGCCTTCGGGCGAGGCAAAGCCGGTGACGGTGAACCGTGTGATGACGGCGGTGGGGTCGGCTATGAGCGAGTCGAGCGAGGCGCGTATCTTCTGCAGCTCGCGGGGGTTGCTGTGCAAGGTGGGGTCCAGGTCGGTGCTGTTCACGTTGAAGTCGACGTATGCCTTGCCGCCCTTCTTCAGCACGCGGGGCTCGGGGGCGGGCTCGGGCTCGGGCTCCGGCTCGGGGGCGACGAGCAGCGGTGGGGTGGGGGTGGGCTCGGCGATGGGCACCCTGGCTGCGGGGACGTAGTCCTTGGTCTGGGTGAGGCGGGCCAGGCAGTCGTTGCAACCGTCCACGAGGCGGTAGTGCAAGCGGACGCTCACGCCCTGCTGCATCCACGGCAGCCACGGGGCCTGTGCAGCGTAAGGAATATAAAAAGGTAACGCGCGTGCGCGATATTATAATTATTGTGGGGGTCGGCGGTCTGCAAGGGGTTGTCGCCTCCGCGCACCACATGGTAGTAGGCGTTGCGGCCATAGAGACAGACGGTGGCCAGGGCTACAGAGTCCTGACCGGCGGCAGCGCAGAGCCACGGCTCGATGAGGAGCGCTTGACTGGAGGGGATCTTCACCTGGTGGGGCACCAGCTGGAACGACAGCGCCACGGAGTCTTGTTGGCGGGTGAGGCTGACATCCTCGGCCATGGGCCAGAGACGGAGGACGTCGCGTGCGCCGACTGGCACGGGGCGCAACGTGGTCACGAGAAAAGCAATGAAAAAGCCAGTGAGCAGCGTGGCCCATTTGCTATGTATCCTGATATGTGGATTCCTCTTTTTCATGCCTGTTGTACCTTTGTGTTGCTGAAGTATTGCAGATGATTGCGTTTGCGCTCACGGCAGTCTCCTGCCAATGCATGCTGCATTTGTCAGTACAGGGTTACAAAATTACATATTTATCAGAAAACAGCCAAATATTTTTGTATTTATTCTAAAATTTTTATGAAATAGTTGCTTTTTTTTGTTGTTTCAGTAACTTCTCAGTTCACCAGCGGAGCATTGATGCTCCCCAGCAAAACGAGAAATTACCGCTCTCCCCTCCCATGTAGGGGAGGGGTTGGGGGTGGGGTCAGTATTGTTCTGCCAGCAAAGAAGTTACAGACCCCGCCCCCAACCCCGCCCCTTGGAGGGGTGGGGAGAGCTGTGCGTAGCTTTTGATAATTTTCTTATTCAATTTTTTTGTAATTTTGAGGCCGATAGGCCGACCAAATGTTCATGATTGAATAGTTACTTTGCTGCTCGAATTGTTTCCCTCCTGCAGCACCTGTATCTGTATGGGTATGCGCTCCTGGAGCTCTTCCACATGGCTAATGATGCC
>JAILFU010000197.1 GCA_024697405.1 Prevotella sp. | reverse complement strand
ACGAAGACGGGTATTGAGGGCGGCCTGACGTCGCTCTATGCCCACCTGCGCTACTTCTATGGCAACGGCTATTTCCTGAACAGCGTGGAGACAGGCACCGACGAATACACATACGCACAGTCGGCCGACGGCAACTTCAAGGATGCCGACCTCTCGGGGGTGGGATCGATGACTCCTTCCAACTCTATCGCTGGCTCCATCTGGGGCACCGCATTCCCCAATATCAACACCGCCAGCGGCATCATTGAGAACGGCGCTGCAGCAGGCATTGACAACGCCCTGCTGGCCGAGGCATACTTCTTCCGGGGCTTCGACTACTTCCTGCTCGTACAGACCTACGGCGGCGTGCCCCTCGACCTGGGTGCCGGAGAACTGAAGTTCAACACCTCCACCGTGCGCACCTCTGTACGCAACACCGTGGACGAGGTATATAAGAAATGTATATTCCCCGACCTGGAGAAAGCACTGGCCGACCTGCCCGAGAATCCGCGCCTCACGGGTACCGTCACCAAGAATGTGGCCCGCCTCTATCTGGCAAAGGCTTACCTGACCTACGCCTGGTGGCTGGAGAACCCGAACAACATTCCCACCTATCCAGAGTGCAACCGCAATGCCGGAGAGGCTCAGAGCTACTTCCAGAAGGCATACGCCATGGCCATGGAGGCTATCAACAAGCCCGGCCCTTATGCCCTGCAGCCTACTTTCTACGACGTGAACGTGGCCACTAACGACCGCAACTCCGAAATCATGCTCTATGCCGACCACGACGAGGACGAGAAGTATGGCAACGGCGGCGCCGGCTATGGCTGGGGCAGCGGCGGCTCGCCAGAGAACTTCGCCTACTGGATGGAGACCTGGAACTACACCGAGATGACTGCCAAGGCAGCATCTGGCGCTGTCATCAACCCCATCCAGCGTGAGGCCGTGCAGGCGCTGGGACGCCCCTGGACCCGTATGGCTCCTATCGCCGACAACTTCATCTCCGGCGGCGTGTGGGAAGATGCCGTCAAGGCTATCGACTCCCGCTACGATGCCACCTTCACCCTGCGCTACCACACCAACTGGCAGAAGTCCGGCGGTACTGAGCCTTACGTCTTCGGCGCCAATGGCATGCAGGTAGGCCCCAACGAGGTCTACTTCAGCTGGGTGCCCGAGAGCGAGGACGCCAACATCAACTACACTGGCGCCGACGGCAAGCTCGGCTTCGGAGAGATGGCCGGCCGTGCAGACTTCGTGGTGGCCGTGAACCACATCAGCCGCAAGAAGTACCCCATCAACTGGAAGCTCGGCATCTATCGTACTGACAATGCCGGCGGTCTGGGTTCCAAGGTGAACGGCGGCAGCCCACGTCCATGGAACATTGCCAAGTTCTCGGAGTTCTATCTCCTCGGCGCAGAGGCAGCCGTGAAGCTGGGTAAGAACGACGATGCCAGAAAGCTGGTGAACGTGCTTCGTGCGCGTGCCGGCAAGCAGACCTTCTCGCAGAACGACAATGTGGCCGTCTCAGTCGACCACAGTGCCGAGATGCTCGCTGCAACGCCTGCCACCATCACCATCGACTACATCCTCGACGAGCGTAGCCGCGAGTTCTGGGGTGAGGGCTACCGCTGGTACGACCTCGTGCGCACCCAGAAGTGGGCAGAGCGCGCCAGCGTCTACCACATCGCCGGTTCAGGCTACACTGACAAGGACCTGGAGGAGTTCAAGCGCGACATCCCCGCCAACTACTACATCCGACCCATCCCGCAGGGACAGATCGACGGCATGAAGATGAGCGACGAGGAGAAGGTGCAATACCAGAATCCCGCCTACCGCAACTGACACCGCAACTGACACTCTGGCGCGCCAACGACACAACTGTCGTTGGCGCGCCTCTCTATTAAGGATACTGACGGGCAGCGGCAGGATTGTTGGCAAACTTACAGGGGTAAAGTTTGGCAACATGATAGCAGCTGGCCCTGGACTTCTTCTGCAGCGGTGGCCACATTCTCAGCACAGAGCTTTTGCATAACAATGACAAGTATAACATTTGTGCCAAAACTTTTCTGCCTGTTTTACCTCTCAACTTCCTTGGCGCAGGAATCTTTTTGTTTCGGTTTTTCATTTCATGTAGAATCCTAGCATACACGTTACATTTCGCCCATAATGTAACAATACGCAAACTGTTTGTAACAAAACTTGCATGCGTTTTAGTAAAAATGTAATAATTTTGCGTCGAAAACTGCTGCGAGCGGTAAAAAAAATATGCTTAAAAGTAAAAAATGTTATACTAATCACAAATTTTTTTATTAAAACTAAAAAGCTATGTTAAAATTCAAAGCACTACAAAAGCCGCTTATGCTGCTTGCCCTGCTCTGTTTGTTCCCCTTCGGGGCACTGGCTCAGAGCACCATTAAGGGAACAGTGATTGATGAGTCTGGTGAACCAGTCATCGGTGCATCAGTGAAAGTGGTTGGAGCTAAGAGTGGCGGCATTACCGACATGAACGGTCAGTTCACTATCACCGCCGCCAGCAACGCCCAACTGGAGATTTCTTATGTGGGCTATGCCACTCAGAAGGTGGCTGTAGCCGGCCGTAACAACATCCGCGTTACGCTGGCTGAAGACACGAACACGCTGAACGACGTGGTGGTCATCGGTTACGGTGTGCAGAAGAAGAGCGACCTTACAGGTGCCGTGGCATCCGTCAAGTCGGAAGACCTCATGAACCGTTCAGTCACCGATGCTGCTGCTGCTATTCAGGGTAAGGCTGCTGGTGTGCAGATTCTGAACGGTACGGGTAAGCCCGGTGCAGGTGCCAACATCCGCGTGCGTGGTTTCTCCTCAAACTCCGACAAAATCGGCCCGCTGCTCATCGTCGATGGTTTGCAGGTGTCAAGCATCCAGTACCTCGATCCCTCAATGATTGAGTCAATGGAAGTGCTGAAGGATGCTGCTTCGGCTGCTATCTACGGTGCTGAGGCCGGTAACGGCGTTATTCTGATTACTACTAAAAGTGGTAGCAAGGGAAAGGGTTCTATCAACTATAATCTTAAGCTGACCAATCAGGGTCTTGGCCACGTTGGCAAGCTCCTCAATGCCTCTGAGTTCAAGGACTGGATGGGCATGCAGCTTGGCCACGATGTGGTGAAGGCTGACATGGAAGACGCCCAGAAGAAGTATGGTTGGGATCCCAACACGGATACTGACTGGTTGGACGAATATTTCGAGAATACCTGGGCACAGCAGCACACGCTGACCTTCCAGGGCGGCAACGACCGCGGCTCCTACTTCCTGAGCACCAGCTACGTGAACCAGGATGGTATCGTCAAGGCCAACAAGGATAAGTATGAGCGTCTTACTGCTCAGATTAATGCCGACTATAGGATTAAGGACTGGCTGCAGGTGGGCACCAACACCTCTATCGAGAAGTGGAGGACGAAGGGCGTTTCCGAGAACGGCTACGGCTCTTCATTCGAAATGCTGCTCCTCATCGACCCGCTGACCCCGGTGTACTGGACTGAACGCAGTCAGATGTACCAAGGCGAAAATCAAGCGATTTACGATCAAATCCAAGGAGGTGGCTCCAAGTACACACTTTTCGGTGACGAGAACGGCTACTATGCCTCCTCATATTTCAACGACCGTCTTGCCGGTGGTAACCCCTTCGCTCAGCGCGACCGTTCAGCAGCCAAGAACGATGGTGTCAACGTCAACGGTACTGCCTTCATGAACATTACTCCTATCAAGCAGGTGACATTCACCTCTCGTTTGGGCTATCGTCTCTCGTTCAGCAACAGCTCTGACTGGAGTTATCCTTATTACATCAACAACCAGACCGGTAGAGTAGAAAACTACAGCATCTCTAGTCAAAGCAGTAACTCCACATGGTATCAGTGGGAGAACTTCATCAACTACAACCAGGACTTCGGTCTGCACAATGTAGGTGTCATGGCCGGTATGTCATATCGTCAGTCAGACAGCAATTATACTAGGGCTGAGGCTTCGGGTCCGGACATCCTCAAGGCATACGAGCCCAACTACATTTACATTGATTGCGTAAACGGTAATACCGAAACAACGAAGAACATCAGGGGTATTCCGGGTACAACACGTGCTCTCTCATACTTCGGTCGTTTTACATACAACTATGACAATCGCTACGGCCTGCAGGTAAACTTCCGTCGTGACGCTTACGACTCCTCAAGACTTGCTAAGGACAATCGTTGGGGGACTTTCCTTTCTGCATCTGCAGGTTGGACATTCTCCAATGAGAAATTCTTCAAGGATGTCGTTGACCCAAGCATCATGTCGTTTGGTAAGATCCGTGTATCTTGGGGTCAGAATGGTAACGTAAATGTGCTAGGTAACTCCTATGCATACACTGCAGGTATCGCTACCAACAGCCAGTGGTATCAGTTTGGTACAACGAATGCAGGTACATACGGCTCCATGCCTAATGGTATTGCTAATCCCGACCTGACGTGGGAGCGTTCAGAGCAGATTGACATTGGTGCTGACTTCCGCTTCCTGAGCGACCGCCTCGCTTTAGGTCTCGACTGGTATAAGAAGACCACGAAGGATCAGCTTGTCAGTGCTCCTGTCATGCCAGAGTCTGGTGCTTCTACCATGACCATCAATGGTGGTGAGGTAGTGAACAAGGGTCTTGAAGTGGAAATCTCTTGGAAAGATCATATTGGCGACTTCAAGTATAGCGTTGCTGCCAACATGGCCACCCTTAGCAACAAGGTTACCTACCTTGATTCCTCCATCGAGCGCATCCAAGGTGCAACTGTCGAGGGTGCAAGCCCGGAGGTGGTTCGCTGCTACTTCGAGCAGGGTCAGCCCGTTTGGTATATGCGTGGCTTTAAGTATGCCGGCAAAGCTGCCGATGGCACCGCTCTCTATTACAAGAAGGATGGCACTACGACCAACGACCCGCAGGCTGAGGATATGACCAACGTCGGTTCTGGTCTTCCTGACCTGACATACGGTATCACGCTGAATGCCGAGTATAAGGGCTTTGATCTGACCGTCTTCGGCGCTGGCCAGGCTGGTAATGATGTTTACTACGGTCTCTATCGTACACGTTACCACAATGTGGCCAAGGGCGTTTACGACGACTTCAAGTCAGGCAAGCTCCCCAACCTGGAAAGTGTAGCAGGTAGCGGTCAGTTCTGGCGCTCTTCTGCCATGGTCTACAATGGCTCTTTCTTCAAGATCAAGCAGATTCAGCTCGGTTACACCTTGCCGAAGAGCATCACCAAGAAGGCATACATGGAGAATGTTCGTGCTTACGTCTCTCTTGACGACTTCTTCACCTTCACGAGCTATCCTGGTCTCGATCCCGAGACTTGCACTCAGGAGTTCAACTGCCCGGGTCTTGACAAGGGCGTTTATCCTACTATGAAAAAGCTGGTTCTTGGCCTTAGCGTTACGTTCTAACCATAATAGATTAGAAGATTGAAAGATTGAATAATAGAAAAATTGAAATGATTATGAAAAAGATATTATTTTCTGTAGCTTTGCTTTCTGCAGGTATGGTGCTTACGTCATGCGAAGACAAGCTCGATGTGGAGCAGAAGGCAACCAGCAGTACTGCCAGCTTCTATAAGACGGACGCTGACGCCGAGTCTGCCGTTACAGCTATGTATGCTACATTCAACGGTGAGATTGGCGGTACCGAAGGCATCTGGAACGCCTATATCATGGGTCTGAACTACTCTGCCGACGATGTGTTCTCAGCAGGTGGCGACATCAACGACCATGCTGACTTCCGTATTCTCGACGAGATGCGCTATGACCCGAGTTCTTCTCCCATCAGCACACTCTACAATCACATCTACAAATCCATCTACTCTGCCAACTTGGTCATCAGCTATTTCGGTGAGACTGCCGACACTCCCGCCAAGAAGAAGGCAGTGGCCGAGGCTAAGGTGATGCGTGCATGGGCTCACATGCTGGCTGCACAGGTCTATTACCAGCCGCCCCTCATCGACCACCTCATCACTACCGAAAAGCCGACGAATGCTGAGTCGCAGAAAGCCATCTTCGACTTCTGCGTGAAGGATTGTGAAGAGGCTATCCCCGACCTGCCCGACCGCAAGGGCCAGGGCGACAAGGAAGGTGCTTGGCGTGTCACGAAGGGCTTCGCTCAGTTCGTGGGTGGTAAGGCTGCTCTCTTCGGCGGCGACAATGCCAAGGCTGCCAGCCTGCTGAAGCCCCTGGTGGAGTCTCCCAACTATGCACTCGTTCCCGGCAACCGCTTCCGCGACCTCTTCCACGTTGAGGGCGACGGCTGCGAGGAGAAGATCTTTGAGTTCAACTTCACCGCCAACACTGCTCTCGGTGGCGTTTGGGGCGGCAGCATTCAGCGTGGCCGTTGGATGGTGGCCAACGTCCTCAACTGGCGTGGTGACGACATCGTAGGTGGTGGTAAGAACCCGCAGATTTGCTCAACCGGTGGTTGGGGCGGTGGTGCCATCAACCAGGACTTTGCCCACAAGATGCTTGAGAACGATGGCGACAGCTATCGTCGTAAGGCTACGTTCCTCACCTCCGACGAGTTCTTCTATGATGCCTCTCTTTGCCCCTGGTCGGACGACGTGGAGGCTGGTGGCAAGCTGGCAACCCGTGCTGAGAAGGAGTTCGACGAGAACCGTGGTATCAACAAGAGTGCCGGCTCGTTCTCCCGCAGCGATGTGATGGAGGTGAAGATGATGATGCACCCCAACGATGCTGACCTCTCTGTCGGTGACAACTGCAATAATACGAACCTGTGTCTTGCCCGTCTTGGTGAGGCCTACCTGCTCTACGCTGAGGCTTGCCTTGCAAGTGGCAACAAGGCCGAGGCTTTGAAGTACATCAACAAGATTCAGAATCGTGCCGGCTCAAAGACCATCTCTACCGAGGCTACCATGCAGGTTCTTCAGGACGAGAAGCAGTATGAGCTCTGGTTCGAGGGATGCCGTTGGTTCGACATCGTGCGCTGGGGCATTGCCAAGCAGTGCTACGACAAGGTGCTCGACAACATTCCTCTGCAGTGGGATGAGTACTGGCAGTCGGGTGGCACGAAGCCTCACAAGCTCGTGTACAAGGTTCATCATCCTTGGGCAGATGCCAATGTCAAGCTTGAGTTCGTAGCTGGTAAGCACGAATACTGGCCGATTCCGCAGACTGTCATCGAAATCAACGACCAGATGCACCAGGTGCGTGGCTGGGCAAACTAAAAAGATAAGTTTTTTGGTTTTCACATAAGTTTTAGTTAAGAACACAAGTTGTGACAGAAAGTGCTGCGTCGGGAAGACGCGGCACTTTCTTCCTTATTTTCTTTGCCGTTTGACCATTTATTCGTAACTTTGCAGCCTATGAGGAAAGTAGCTCTTGCCATCAGCCTGCTGTTGGTCTGCCTGACGTCATGGGCGCAGTGCTGGCAATGGGTCGACCCGCGCATCGGCAGCGTGGGCGTGGGACGCACGTTCCCGGGGCCGTGCATGCCCTTCGGCATGGTGAAGCCTGGTCCCGACTGCGGGGTGCTGCCCAATGCCGGGTGGGCACCCCTGCCGGCGGCCGTCAGCGGCTTCTCGCAGACGCATGTCAGCGGAACGGGAGGCGGCCAGAAGTATGGCAACATCCTGCTGCAGCCGTTTGTTGGTGATGGGCAGATGGTGAATGGTGAACGAAGGATAGATTTTTCGCAGAAGAGAAAAGACGAAACGATAGCGCTGGGCTACTATGCCACAACCTTCGAAAGTGGTGTCCGCACTGAGATTACCACCTCGGAACGCTGCGCTTATTATCGCTTTCACTATCCTTCCCTCAGTAATAACCGTGAGGAACCGTGTCAAACCGTGGCGCCCCCCAGCAAAAGCCGTAAGGAACCGTGTCAAACCGTGGCGCCCCCCAGCAAAAACCATGAGGAACCGTGTCAAACCGTGGCGCCCCCCAGCAAAAACCGTAAGGAACCGTGTCAAACCGTGGCGCCCCCCAGCAAAAACCGTGAAGAACCGTGTCAAACCGTGGCGCCCCCCAGCAAAAACCGTGAGGAACCGTGTCAAACCGTGGCACCCCCCAGCAAAAACCGTGAAGAACCGTGTCAAACCGTGGCTACTCTGTGGCTGGATGCCACCCACTTCCTGGGCAAGGACACAGTGCCAGACCTGCGCGAACGCCAGCAGTTTGTGGCGGCTGAGGTGGAGCTGGTCAGCGACCATGAGGTGCAGGGTTATAGCCGCATACGTGGCGGCTGGAACAATGGCGATGCCTACACCGTCTACTTCTGCCTGCAGACCGACAAGGCGTTTCAGCCTCACCCCCAGCCTCTCCCCGAAGGGAGGGGCCTCTCCACTGCTGTAGCGGCGCAGTGCCCGACGGACAGGCCGGGGGCTGTCATCCTGCAGTTCTCCGACACGCTGGTCAACGTGAAGGTGGGTATCTCCTACGTCAGCACCATGCAGGCCCGCCGCAATATCTCCAGCTCCGACTTCGACGAGCAGCTGGCCATGCTGCGCGACAGCTGGGAGCAGCAGCTCTCGAAAATCCAGATTGCAGGCACCGACCAGCAGCGCCGTATGTTCTACACGGCCCTCTACCACACCATGCTCATGCCTATCGACAAGACCGGTGAGAACCCCAAGTGGGCGGACTCCCCCTACTACGACGACTACTACGCCATCTGGGACACCTACCGCACCTCCTCGCCCCTGCTCACCCTGCTCTGTCCCGAGCGTCAGATTGCCATCGTCAACTCATTGCTTAATATATACACGCGCGAGGGCTACCTGCCCGACGCCCGCTCCGGCGACTGCAACGGCCGCACCCAGGGCGGCTCCAATGCCGAGGTGGTCATCGCCGATGCTTTCGTCAAGGGCCTTGGCCGTCCTCTCTACTGCGACGCCGTCGCAGTCCCGACAAACGCCATCGACTACCCCCTCGCCTTAGAGGCCATGCTCAAAGATGCCGAGGCCGACCCCGGCACCGACCATGAGAAGCACGGCCGTGGCGGCCTGAACGAGTACCGCCGGCTGGGCTACATCCCCTACGGCATCCCCCGTGCCGGCACCCGCACCATTGAATACGCCTACGACGACTACTGCCTGGCGCAGGTGGCCCGTGGCCTGGGCCACACCGACATCTACGAAGAGTACCTCTCGCGGAGCAGCAACTGGCGTAACCTCTGGCGCAGCGACTACGAGTGGGACGACGTGCGAGGCTACATCCTCCCCCGCGATGCCGACGGCCGCTGGATGGACAGCGTCCCCTGGGGACGTTCGAAGGTCTTCCATCCGCTGATTCCCTACACCCCCGTGACGAAGGTCGCCCCGTGGTACCTGCCTTGGTGGGACACCTTCTTCTACGAGGCCCTCTCTGCCGAATACTCGCTCAGCATTCCCCACGACGTGCCCGGGCTGATTGAGGCCTGTGGTGGTCCCGATGCCTTCCGCCGCCGCCTCGACCTCTTCTTCGAGCGGGGGCGCTATAACGTGGGCAACGAGCCGTCGTTCCTCACGCCATGCCTCTACCACTGGCTGCGACGCCCCGACCTGAGCACCCGGCGCATCCACCAGATCATCCGCGACAACTACAGCGACCGCCCCGACGGCCTCCCCGGCAACGACGACGGCGGCGCCATGTCCTCCTGGCTGGCTTTCCACATGATGGGCCTCTATCCCAATGCCGGGCAGGACTACTACCTGCTGAACCTCCCCCTGCTTAGTGAGTACACCTTCCAGCTGAGCAACGGGAAGAGGCTGAGGGTAAGAAACCTCACCCCCGACCCCTCTCCCAAGGAGAGGGGAGCGGACAGGCTTGCTGCCGGGACTTTCCGGGTCCTTTTCAATGGGCGGGAGCTGACCGATGCCCGCATCACCCATCAGGAGCTGATGGAGGGCGGCGAGCTGCTATTCAGCGTTAGCTATGCAGAGCCACTCCCCGCCCTTCAAGAGGAGGAGCATCCGAAGGGTGGGGTGGGGACTGTATCCTCTCCCCTCCCCTCTGGGGATGGGGGCGGGGTCTATCAGGTCTCTTTCACCCTCAACCGCCAGTTCCGCACGTGGCCCCTGTCGTTCCGATGGGAGAAGAGCGGTAAAGGCAGGCGAGGGAAAGCTTGGGCGACCGACACGCTCGTTGTCACCTGCAAACAGACCACCTACCGCATCCCGCGTAGCGAGGCAGAGGGGGCCACAGGCTTCTGCTGGCTCAACCCGCAGCAGGACGGCACCGTCTATCACAATGCCGTCGGCACCTTCCTCTTCATCTCCACTCAGGCCATACGCCAGCTGCAAGAGCAGGGGTTCTTCCGCTACGACGGCATCACCTGGCGGCGCTCAAAAACCGACGGTTGGGTGCAGGCCGACATCGACGGCACAGAGATGCACATCGACTACGATGCCGTCACCGGCCTCTACCTTGTCACCGAAATGCGCCATAATCCCCTAGGCATCGACTGGAAACTGGTTCGCTAATGCAGTCTAACAGCAATCAAACCGAGTCCACTTAAAAAGTCCGGCTAAAAGATGCCCCATGTGCACCTTTTAGGCATATACTTCTGAATTTCAAACAGATGGCTGGTTCGCCATCATAGGAAAATGGTGCCTCAATTGTGCTGACGGTGCACCTCGTCATATTTCTGCTCGTTTCAAGGCAAACGGCGTGCGTATTTTTCCAAACGGCGTTCGTGTTTTTCCAAAAGTAATGACATAGCTGTTGACCCAGGAATGCGTCTACCGCCGGAGAAGAGTTCCTAGGTCGACTGCTATATTGTCGCCCCAAATTTTATTACTAGCATAAAAAAGAAAAAATGGCGCTACAGGAGCTACTCTGGGGGTTAACGCAGTGGAAACCAGTTGTTTATTTGTAGCTACAAGAGTAAAATCCGAGCTACTTTTGTAGCTACAGTACGTGCCTGCCCATTGTTTCCGAACGGCGTTCGTATTTTTCAAAATAGCGTTCGTATTTTTCAAAACGGCGTTCGTATTTTTTCAAACGGCGTTAGTATTTGAAAAAAAAGCGGCACTATTTTGTTGAATTCTCTAGAGAATTCAAGCAGAAGTTTCCTGTAGCTGCTCCTGTAGCTACCGAGTAGTGCGAAAAAGAGCCTTGTAGCTACAGGCAACAACCTGAAAACCAAACCGATAAATCGCAAAGTAGCTCGAGTAGCTCCTTTTTCCATTCCCTATAATTACGCGCGCGCGTGAGACGACCAAAGCATCAATTATACCTCCATGTGGATGCACATCATCGGGATGCCATCGTTGGACCTTGAAGTCTATTCTACCTATATCGTTGCCTAAGCAAAAAACTCCGACCAGCCAAATTTTCCTCTTAAAAAGTAAGGTAGGGTGGTGCGGTTCAGTGCTGTTCTATGCGGTAGATTTCTACGTCGAGCACCTCCTCAATCATCCCGATGATAGCATCCAGGCTGTCGGCAGCGAAATCGCCCGTGAGGTGCTTTTCGGTGCCGGTGGCCTTCAGCTCTACGCCGTACCAGTTGCCTAGCTGATGGAGTACTTCGGGCAGCGGTGTGTCGTCGAAATGGAAGCTGGCTGTTGGCTGTTCCACTATTTCCTGTCGGTCTGTGGCGACGGGCTTCTCACTCTTGGCAGGAGGTGATGGTTTTACGACTTGCCACGTCAGCACAGCGGCAAATGCCACCAGGCACAGCAGTGAGGCAGCAGCAGCCACCCATCGGCGCAGGGGCCTGTGGAGAGCAGGCTTTGCCAGTTTTCTCAGTGCCTTGTCGGCGTTAAAGGCGTTTTCGCGGTAGTGGCGTAGCACGAAGCCCAGCTCTTTGTCGTCGGTTGTCTTGCTCATTAGTAGTAGTGTGTTTAGGATTATTGTTCTGCGGACATCCAGTTGCTCTGGCTCATGTGGTACCCGCCCACGATGCCGATGCCTCCCTGCACATTGCTGCGCGCGGGCTGTACCATCGAGAGGCCAGCCTCGGCCAGGTCGTTGTTGTCCACGTCGTTGATGCTCTTCACGTAGCGGTAGAACTCAGGCGTGAGGTGGTAGAGCTGCACTTGGTACTGTACGGGCCGATAGTGGTATGTGATGTCCTGGTCGTGCCACCGGTTGAGGTTCAGGTGTAGCGTGTAGGTCTGGCCCTGAATCTTCTCGTCGCTGAAGATGTAGAAGTTCTGGTAGTAGTCGTCGTCGAAGCCGAAGTCCTTGTCGGTGGGGCTCAGCGTCTGCAGCAGCGGCTCGCTCATCAGCAGGATCTCCGGGTTGGTATAGGCGGAGTCGAGGGCGAGATGGAAGTCATAGACGTCGCCCCAGCCCAGCAGGACATTCTCGTAGCTGCGCTCGTCTTCCATCGTCCACTCCACGTGCCTGCCGTCATCGAAGTTCCAGATGTCATAGTCTGGGCAGTCGGGGCGCAGGTCGCCGATGGCCGTTCCGTGATAGTGCTTGCAGCGCACACGCACGGCATAGTAGTCGGCACTTGCGGCAGGGTCGGTGAAGGTGGCGCTGAGCTGATAGACGCTGCGGCGATCCTGGTCGTACGTGTCATAGACCTCGGCCTCGCTGACGCTGTTCAGCTCTATGGGCACGGGCTGGGCCACGACGGTGGTTGCACTGACAGGCTCGTAACCCGGGGCCGTGATGCTCAGCTCTACCACGTCGCCTGGCTGGTGAGCACCAGTGACATAATAGCGGGCGATGGCCTTGGGGCGCTCCTGCTTGTGGCCGAAGACGTAGTCGTCGACGCGGTCTTTCCAGCCCACAGGGCGCTCCACGCCGTTGACGCGATAGACCACATGGGCATCCTTCACTTCCAGGTAGTCAAAGACATCCTTGATGGCGGCACCCTTACTGACGGGGATGCTGTAGGTGACCTCTATCCAGGTGGTGTCTTCTTCCGAGGGGAAGCAGCTGACCACCAGCTTGGCCTGCCCGTCGAGGCTGTCGATGTCGAAGGAGTCGCGGCAGCCGGCCAGTGCTGCCAAGGCAAACAAGGTGATGTATATCTTTTTCATTGCTCAAAACTTTATGGTGTAACTAAACGATGGGATGATGGGAATGTAGCCGTAGCACTTCACGTAGAAACGGTAGTCGTTGTCCTGCTTCACCTTGGTCCACATGGTGTTCAGGTGGCAGTAGGCGTTGTAGATGCTCCAGTTCCAGATGCGCTCGTGGCCGTGCTTGGTGCGGTGGTGGATGTTGACGCCCAGATCCAGGCGGTGGTAGGCGGGCATGACGATGTTGTTGGGCCGCTCGAAGATGAAGTCCTGCCGATTCTCCCAGAAGGTATGTCCGCCCTGGTGGAAGTCGTCATGTATATCTTCCTCGTAGCCCGGCATGGTGGCGAACTTCACATACTGCGTGGCCAGCGTCATGCGGTTGCCGGTGTGGAAGGTCCAGGCGGCATACACCTCCGTCTTCTTCGTCAGGTGCAGGCGGGCGGTGATGTTCAGCTTGTGGCGGTTGTCGAACTTGTCGTAGTACCAGTGCTCGTAGAAATCGTCGAACTTGCGCTTGTTCCACGACAGCGTATAGGCGGCATCCACCTGCACCCGCTCGTTCTTATACTGCGCGTCGGCCTCAAGTCCGTAGAAGAGTCCGCGACCGTCCATCACTTCCGTGTCCCCCGAGGCGGCCGGCGGCTCCAGCCCCAGCCAGCTGTTGTATTGCAGCAGGTGGCGCGTCAGCTTGTAGTAGCCCTCCAGCGAGAGTGTCCACTGCCTGCTGGGTTGCATATAGATGCCGGCAGCCCACTGGTGTGAGTGCATGGGGCGTGTGGGCTCCGTGGTGGGCACCCAGTAGTCGGAGGGCAGGTCGAGGAAGGAGTTGCTGATCTTGTGTACGTACTGCGACATCATGGTGTAGCTGGCTTTCAGCGAGAGGTTGTGGCGCAGCTGGTATTTTACGGCTACGCGGGGATCAAGGGCGGCGTATGTCTTGCTGCCCACACGGAACAGCGACAGGTTGGCTCCGCCGTTCACGCTCCAGCGGTCGGAGAGCGTCAGCATGTCCTCGGCATAGAAGTTCCATTCGTGGCCCGTCTGCCGGTTGCTACTGCTGTTGCGTATGGTGTCGCCCTGGTTGGTGCCGATATAGAAGAGTTCGCTCTTGGTCTGCGGACGGAACTGGTGGTAGGTGTAGTCGTGGCCGAAGCGTATGTGGTGGCGGGGCGAGGGGCGGTAGTCGAACTGTGCGCGATAGCCCAGGTCGTCGATAGTAGAGTGAGTGGAATGCTCGTTGTGGTTGATTTCCAGGTTGTCTGGGGTGCCGTAGCGCCAGTCGTCCCAATAGCTGATGTTGGCGCGGTTGTGGGTATAGACGGCAGTGAGGTTGGCCATCAGCCGGGGACTCAGTGTCAGGTTCCAGTCCAGGGCGGCGTTCAGGTTGCCCCAGCGCATGTGGTTGTCCATCTTCTCGATGTCAATCCTGCCGTCGCTTCCATCGTCAAGGTCGTTTTTCGCTGTCAGCCCGTCGCCGCCGCTGTAGAGGCTCAGGCTCAGTCGCTGGCGGTTGTTGACAATGTGCGTCAGTTTGGCGTTCAGGTCGTGGAAGTTGTAGTTCAGGCGGAGCTTCTCTTCCTTGTTGGTGGCGTTGACGATGGCAAAGGCGGGGTCGGTAAGCAGGTCGAGCCACGAGCGGCGCAGGCCCACGTTCAGCGAGGTTTTTCCTCGCTGAATAGGCCCCTCGAAATGCACGCTGCCGTCGAGCAGTCCGAGGCGATAGCTGCCGTGCCATTCCTGCATGTTGCCGTCGTTGGTACGCACATCGATGACTGAACTCAGGCGGCCGCCGTAGCGTGCGGGGAAGCCGCTCTTGTAGAAATCGACATGTTTCACCATATCGGCATTGAACGAGGAGAAGAGACCCAGGGAGTGGTTCACCGAATAGAGGGGCGTGCCGTCGAGCAGGAAGAGGTTCTCGTCGCTGTTGCCACCATGCACATAAAGGCCGCTGGCCAGCTCGATGCCCTCCTGAACGCCGCTGGTGCGCTGCAGCGTCTTCACCACGTCGGGCGAGGAGAAGAGGGCAAAGCCGTTCTTGATGTCTGCCTGGCTCAGCGAGCGCTTGCCCATCTGTGTGCCGGTGACAGGTGAGTTCAGGTCGGCTGTAACGATGACTTCTTGCAGCTGACGGCTGGCTTCGAGGCTGATGTCCTGCACGTAGTGCTGCGTAAGGTTCAGACTGACGGTTTGCTGCTCGTAGCCTATATAGGTGAAGCGCAGCTGGTGCTCGCCTTCGGAAAGGGTGAGCGAGTAGTAGCCGTATTCGTTAGTCATCGTGCCCTTGCGTGTGGTGAGGTCGTAGATAGTGGCGTTGATAAGCGTTTCTCCCTGTGTGTCGCGCACATGGCCGCTCACTGTCCACCGCTTGGCCTTCCCGGTCTTCTTCATTTTCAGCAACACATGGTTGTCCTGTACCTTATATATAATATGTGTATGGGAGAAGAGCCGCTCCAGTGCCTGCTCCAGCGACAAGCCTGCCAGCGACTCGCCCGTATAGGTGTCGCTTAGTGACAGTGCTGAGTCGTAGACGAAGCTCACATGGTGGGCTTTCTCTATCAGGTTCATCTGTTCGCGCAGGGTTTGTGCCCCTGCGGGGCTGAATGGTTGCGCCACTGCGTGGCTAATGAAGAAATATAAAATAATAAATAATAAACTTAGACGAATCTTTCTCATTCTTCTTTTTTCGTTTTTCTTGTAAGACGCAGGGAGGGAGAGATACCCCCACGGCTTATAAGAAAAAAAGAATGAAAAAGCTGTCCTGCTGCCCTCGCAGCCGCTTCAAGGCCTTGCTCACCTGGTGTTCCACCGTCTTTTCACTCAAGTTCAGGCGCTGGGCTATCTGGCGATAGGTCAGCCCGTCGCGTTTAGCGAGCAGAAAGATCTCACGGCAGCGGGATGGCAGTTCGTCGATGGCCTCCCAGAGACGGGCCTCACGGAAGGAACGCTCTTGAGCCTCTTCGTCGCTGATGATTCCGTCCATGTCTTCAGGATGGACATCGGTCAGCAGCGGGTGACGCCTCCGCAGCTGGTCAATGCAACGGTTGCGCACTGACGTATAGAGCCATGCCCTTGCGTTCTGTGGCTCTTCATCAGTCTCCAGCAAACGCACGAAACAATCCTGTACAGCATCTTCCGCCTGCTCCACGTTGCGCAGGTAGTGCAGCGCGTAGATGCATAGCGGGCGGTAGTAGTTGCGGAAAAGGAGGTCGGTGTTCATTATCTGTGGTTTTCGGGGTGCAAAGTTACAAATAATTCCTTATTCGTAGTGCTAATTCATGGAAATTTTGTATCTTTGCAGGCAAACTTGCTTGTCATGGACGCAAGCTGATAAGAATTAGACGAAAGGAAAGCGATGAAGAAAGTATTTTTGATGACCCTGTGCCTGGTGGCTGCGATGACGGCGTGGGCACGTCCCGTAAGCGTAGAGCAGGCCTCGCGGCAGGCTCGCCAGTTCCTGCAGCAGCGGCTGTCCGCCGCCGGCAGGCATCTCGCTCCCGCCCAGATGGAGACGGAGCTGGTGAAGAGTAGCGAATACTACGTGTTCAACGTGGGCAGCGACGAGGGCTTCGTCATTGTCAGTGCCGACGACTGCGCCACGCCTATCCTTGGCTGGTGCGACCACGGCTCTTTCGACGAGGACGACATGCCCGAGAACATGCGCTCGCTGCTGGAGCTGTTTTCCTCGGAACTGATGTATATGAAGAGCATGGGCCTGCAGGCGTCGCTGCCTCCTACGGCAGTGAAGGAACCCATAGGCCCGCTGCTGACCACGCACTGGGACCAGGATGACCCCTTCAACCAGCAGTGCCCCTACTATCTGAACAATCCCAAGAACAAACGGTGCATGACGGGCTGCGTGGCTACGTCGATGGCCCAGGTACTGGCCTACAGCGGCAACCGCCCGTCGGGTACGACGATGACCATTGCTGCCTACGACTGCACCACGAAGCTGACAGCCGACAGCATCCGCATCCATGTGGACCAGCTGCCTAAGACCACTTTCGACTGGGACAAGATGCTCGATGACTATGACGACAATGCCACCGACGCGCAGCGGCAGGCCGTGGCCAAGCTGATGGCCTACTGCGGCGCCGCCCTACGCTCCGACTACGGGGAGAAGTCTACCAGTGCCTATCAGAGCATGGTCGTCCCCGCCCTGCGCTCCTATTTCGGCACCGACGGCAAGCGTGTCTACCGTCAGGACTATACCTTCGCCCAGTGGAACAACCTCATCTACGACGAGCTGCTGGAGCGGCGGCCCGTCATCTGCGACGGCCGCACCTCGGACGGGGGCCACTCCTTTGTGGTCGACGGCTTCGACGGAGGCGAGCTCTTCCACGTGAACTGGGGCTGGGGCGGCCACAACGACGGCTACTTCCTGCTCAGCGTGCTCCACCCTGCCGACAACAGCGGCATCGGTGCCAGTACGTCGAACAACGGCTACAGCTACTCGCAGTCGGCCATCATCGGCATTAAGCCGGGGGTCTCGCCCATCAACGAGCCAGTACAGATGACACCCTCGAACTTCACTGTCAGCGGCAACACCGTGTCCTTCTCCATCTACAACTACACCGGGGAAACCGCCACCTTCGACATCGGCGTGGGGGCTATCGATGACCATGGGAACATCAGCAATGTCATCACCTGCATCAAGGACAAATCGCTGGACTACCTCTGGGGCTACTCCAACCTTACTGCCACCATCGACGGCAAGAATCTTACCGAGGGCGTCTATCACTATGTGGTGACCAGCAAGCTGTCGGAGAGCAACACATGGCAGACAGAGATGCCCTACTGGAAGGAATACATTGAAGTGACGGTCGACGCCAGCCACCGCGTGACGCTGCGCATGATGCCCCCCAGCCCCGTGCTCACGGTGGTGGAAGGGCTGAGCTGGCGTCCGGGCGACAACTTTGCCGGACAGAGCGTCGACATCAAGACGAAGGTGAAGAACAGCGGCGGTGAGTTCTACGGCCCCCTCTACCTCTTCGCCAGCCAGACCAAGGACAAGGGCGAGTACAACACCCGGCTCGGCATCACCATCGCTGCCGGCGCCACCGCCGAGGCCACCTTCGAGTTCACGCCTGCGAAGGAGGGCACGTGGAACCTCTGGCTGTGTGCCGACTCGGAGGGTCAGGCCGTGATGGCATCGGCCACGATGTCTGTCAAGAAGGTGAGCTATGTGAAGCCCGGCTACCTGGAGGTGACAAACCTGAGAATCTTCAGCCCCATGGACGAGGACTCCTGGGCCATCGACGGTCAGGGCAACTGGCAGGTTGACGTGCTGTCGTCGTCGCTGCAGCTCATCCCCACGGTGAGAAACACGTCGGACACCGACCTCAAAGGCGAGAACAAGATTTATGTGAGGCTGCAGCGGAAACAGGGCAGCACGTGGAAGAACGTGACCTCTTACAAATATACCATTACCGACTTCGCCGCCAACACAGGCTATAACCTCACGCTGAAGGGAGGAGTGCCCATCGACTTCGGCGATGTGGGCTACGGCCTCTACCGCCTTGCCATCTACCTGGACGATGCCGTGCAGGATGTGCGCTACCAGATGAACCTCACGGGCGGCTATCCCGTGTGGGCTACCGACGGCACGCGGTCGCTGGTGAAGACCACCGACGGGCATGTCGGCGTGGCCGACAACATCCTGGCTGTCGACCTGAGCTTCTTTGGCTTCAGCAGCATCACGCCTAACGGCAACCCCAACACACTCTACATCCTTGGCGACAGCCAGACGGTGCCTGCCACACTGGGCGGCAGGAATGTGGTGCAGGGCGGCACGGCCGGCGACATCACCGTCAGCGAGGGCTATCCCTTCTTCAGTCCCGTCGACTTCACGGCTTCCTGCATCAGCTACAGCCGCACCTTTTCCACAGGACTCACATCGGAGGCTACGGGCTGGAATACGATCACACTGCCCTTTGAGCCCACCACCATCACCGTCGGAGGCCAACGGATAGACTGGTTCCACACAGGCGATGATGAGAACAAGCATTTCTTCCTGATGGAGTTCTCCGGCGACGATGACGAACATGCCTTCTTCGACTTTGCCGCGCGTTTCAAGCCCTACGTCCCCTATATCATAGGTTTGCCGGGGACCGACTTCGGCGCAGCGTGCATCTCTGGCAAGGAGATTGTCTTCCGTGCCGACCATGCTGCCGTTCCTGCCACTGAGGCAGCAGTGCGGACGGGCAACGTGTTCAAGTTCTTCGGAACGACGACGAGAACTGCCGGCTCGCAAACCGTCTATGCGGTCAATACTGTGGGCGACGCCTTTGTGCCTACCACCAACAGCATTAAGCCTTTCCGCAGCTACTTCGTGGCGCAGGATATCAGTCCGAATAACATCCTCATCAATTTCGCACACTTCACTTCCACAGGCATCAGCGACATTCTGCGTGAGACAAAGAAGACGAACGGCGGGCAGAGGAACGACAACTACTATTATGACCTCGGCGGCAAGCGCGTACAGCAGCCGATGAAGCGTGGCATCTACATCAGGAACGGGAAAAAAGTCCTTCATGCAGCTGGAACACCGGGACAATGACCGCCTCGCGGTCATCTCTTAATAGCTCTGAATTTGCCGTGGGTCGTAACGATCAGCGGATGCGTCGGCAAACGTGGGGAGTCCGCATGGCTTCATCCCCCCTTCGGGGGGACTGAGGGGGGCTTACTTAAACTGCCGCGTGTCGTGGTAGTCGTGGTAGGAATGCTCCAGGTCCACGTAGTCGAAGTTATGAATGCGGCGCTTGTTCTCCGGCGGCAGCTGCATATAGTCGCCGTAGAGATGGCTGAGATATTCGTGGGGATGCTCCACGCCCAGTAGCTCGTGGCCCTCGAAGTTGACGGGCGTAGGTGTGCCGAAGACCTCTTTTCGTGTCACCGAACGTTCGCCGCTGTCGAAGTCGGCCACCAGGGCTGACGACTCATAGGGGTGGGCGGTCTGAATGCGGCGCAGCAGGCGGTGCAGGCCGGCATTGGTGGTCGTGGCTTGCAGCAGGCGGGGTATCCACGACGTGTAGCCACGGCCGCGCTTGTAGGGGTCGCGGTTGCGCATGTAAATCCAGCGGTCCACTGTCCTGTAGAGCCTGAAGCGCAGCTTCCGGCGCCATTTCACCGATGACACGCCGTCGATGGGGAACACGTCCATGTAGACGCCGCCCAGCTGGTTGAAGCTCCAGCGCTCGATGAGCGTGGTGCTGCCGTCGATGATTTTCATGAAGTTGCAGGCGCAGTAGGGGTCGCGCTCCACGCACACCTGCTCGAAGGGGGCAGGCAGCCATTCCGGGGCATGGGCCAGCAGGCGCTCGAAGTCGGGGCGCGGCATGCAGATGTCCATGTCGTCGTCCCAGGGGATGAAGCCGCCGTGGCGCACGGCACCGAGCATGGTGCCGTCGGAGATATAGTAGGTGAGGCCGTGGTCGCGGCATACACGGTCTACGGTGAGCAGAATCTGAAGTGTGCGCTGCTGCAGTTCGCGGGTGCTATAGTGTCCCATCTTTTTACTTTTTTGAATAGGGTGTGTCGAAGTCGAGAACGTGGAAGTTGTGCTGCCGCTGGTGGTCGCCGTCGGGAATGGTCATGTAGTCGCCGTACTTACGTGAGAGGTAGGTGTCGTAGTGCTCCACGCCCAGCACCGTCTCGCCCTCAAACGGGTAGGGAGTGGGTGTGCCCAGCACCTCCTTCGGCATGACGCCGTGGCGGCCGTCGTCGTAGTCGGCCACCTGCGCCGACTGCTCGTAGTCGTATTTCAGCAGCAGCTTTCGTATCTTGCGCTGTACGCCCTGCATGGTGTAGACCTTGCGGCAGATCAGGGGTACCCACGACGAGGGGCCGTGGCCGTGCTTGTAGGGGTCGCGGTGGATGAGGTAGAGCACCCGCTTCCAGTATTCATAGCGGGCGAAGTGGAGGACCCCTCCTAGCCTCCCCGAAGGGGAGGAACCCTTCCCCCCTTCGGGGGGATTGAGGGGGGTCCCGTCAATCGGGAACACATCTATATATATGCCGCCCAGATAATGGAGGTGGGTGCGCTCGATGAGCGTGGTCGAGGCGTCCTGCACCTTTCCGAAGGGTAGGGGATAGGCCGGGTCGTTCTCGGCGCAGACGAACTCGTAGGGTGCCGGCAGCCATTCACGGCAGTGGGCGATGAGCTGCTCGTAGTCGGGGCGCGGCATGGCAATGTCGATGTCGTCGTCCCAGGGGATGAAGCCCTTGTGGCGCACGGCACCTATCATCGTTCCCGCCCAGATGTAGTAGCGCAGCCCGTGCTCACGGCAGCAACTGTCTACAGCCATCAGGATGCGCAGGATGCGCCGGTGAAGCAAATCTATATCGTAAGTAACCATAATCATAGGCCTCCTCAGTTCCCCCGAAGCGGAGAAAAGTCCCTCCCCTTCGGGGAGGCTAGGAGGGGTTTCCCCTCGGGGAGGCTAGGAGGGGTTTCCCTTCGGGGAGGCTAGGAGGGGTCTTTTACTCCCGTCTCAAACAGCTTCTTCGCCTCATAGTAGTCGTCGGGCGTGTCCAGTTCGTAGCTGAAGAGGTCGGTAGTGTCGATGACACGGAAGGTGTGCCCCTTGGGTATGAGCCGTTCAAAAGCCCGCTCGTAAAATATGTCGATGAGTTTCTCGTCCACTATCATCTTGTCAAGCTCCTCGGCCAGCGCCTGGCTGTAGCCGGGGCTGAACTTCTCGATGCCTACGCTCTCGCCGAGTGCGTCCTGCGGGTTGCAGGTCTTGCTGATTTCGACGATGTGCATCTCATGGTCCACCACCACCTTCATCTCTTCCTCTCCCAGCTCATGGCGGTTCAGCGCCAGTGCCGATTCCGGCTGGCGTGCCACGCGCAGCACGGCTTCGGGGTCGCAGAGGATGTCGCTGTCCATGAGCAGGAACTCGCGCCCCTTTACGTGCCTCATGCTGAGCCAGAGCGAGAAGATGTTGTTGTTGTGCTCGTAGTCGGCGTTGTGGATGAAGTCGATGGTGATTTCCGTGGGCAGGCAGGTGTTGAGTGCCTCGCGAATCATCTCCCCCCGGTAGCCGGTGACCACCACGAACTCGCGGATGCCGGCAGCCACCATTGCTTCCACAGTACGCTGCAGCAGCGTCTTCCCGCCCACGGTGAGCAGGCATTTCGGCCGCTCGTCGGTCAGGGGGCGCAGGCGTTTGGCCATGCCGGCGGCTAATATGACTCCAATCATACAAGAACCTTTAGAATAGTGTCGACCACGGTCTGCGTCTGCTCCTTCCGGCCCAGCGTGATGCGCAGACACGACTCCAGGCCGGGGTCGGTCATGAACTTAATCTTGTAGTGCTGGTCGGCCAGAGCCTGCTGCAGCCGCTCCTTGATTTCCACCGGGTACTTGATGAGGATGAAGTTGGCCACGCTCTTGTAGACCTTGAAGCCGGGCCGATGGGCCAGCTCGCGCTGGTAGAGCTGGCGCCCCCACTCCATGTCGTCGGCCACGCGGCGATAGTGCTCGTCGCTGTCGAGGGCGGCCAGAGCCACAGCTTCGCTGAAGCGGTTGTAGCCCAGGTATTTGTTGATATAGCTCACGAAGTGGTCGTGCCCCTCGCCGATGAAGCCGAAGCCGCAGCGCAGGCCGGGCAGCCCGTAGAACTTGCTGAGCGTGCGCGAGATGATGAGGTTGCGGTAGCGTTTCACCAGCGGGGCGATGTAGTCGGTGTCGCTGGTGATGAAGCTGGCGTAGGCCTCGTCGATGAGCACCATTGTGTCCTGCGGAATGTTCTCCATGATGCGCCCAATCTCCTCGCTCGTCAGGCTGTTGCCCGTGGGGTTGTTGGGCGAGGCCAGCAGCAGCATGCGGGGATGCAGGCGGTTGGTGTATTCTATGACCTCATCCACGTCGTAGGCAAACGTGTCATCCTGTTCGTGCAGGGGGTACATGTCGAAGGTGCCGTAGCACTCGCTGGCCACCTTGTTATAATACCACCAGGAGAACTGCGGGATAAGTATCTTCTTATTGTCGCCCTTCATCAGGTAGTAGTGGATGGCATTCTTCAGGATGTCCTCGCCGCCGTAGGCCAGCAGCACTTGCTCCTCGGGCACGCCGTAAATCTCGCTCAGGCGCACGCTGATGACGCTTTTCTTCCCCTGGTCGTAGATGCGGGTGTAGAAGCACAGCGTCTTCGGGTCGAACGTGCGGATGGCCTCCACCACCTTCTCGCTAGGCTCGAAGTTGAATTCGTTACGGTCCAGAAAATTCATCGTATTTTGCATGTTTCAAGTATTTTTCGGTGCAAAGATACGAAATAATTATGAATTATGAATTATGAATTGTGAATTATTTTGTAACTTTGCAGCCATTATGGACGAAAAAGCAATTATCGGGTATGATGCGAAGCGCATCGTGCGCAATTCCACGGGATTGGGAAACTACGGGCGGACGCTGGTGAACGACCTCGCCCAGCTCGATCAGTTCGAGCTGCGGCTCTATGCTCCTGACGAGGGGTTGCCGTCGTTGCGCTCGCAGATTCTCGCACGTCCGGGGGTCAGCTTTTGCTTCCCTCGCCATGCCCATACTGCTGTGGGTAAGGCCATCTGGCGTTCGGGCGGCATCAAGAAGCAGCTGCTGCTCGACGGTGTGCAGCTGTTTCACGGCCTTTCAGGCGAGCTGCCCCACGGCATCAGCTCCACGGGCATACGCAGCGTGGTGACCATCCACGACCTCATCTTCCTGCGCCATCCGGAATACTACAAGCGTGCCGACGTGAAAATCTACACACGGAAATTCCAGCAGGCGCTGGTCGAGGCCGACCGCATCGTGGCCGTCAGCGAGTGTACGCGGCGCGACATCAGCGAGCTGGGCGAGATCGACAAGTCGCGCATCGACGTCATCTATCAGAGCTGTGCCCCACGCTTCACCAAGGAGCCCGATCCGAGGAAGATGTGGCAGGTGCGCGACAAGTACATGCTGCCCGACCGCTATGTGCTCAACGTAGGCAGCATAGAGGAGCGGAAGAATGTGCTGCTGGCCATCAAGGCCCTGCACCACCTGCCCGAGGATGTGTCGCTGGTCATTGTGGGGCGGCAGACTCCTTATAGCGACCAGATGCATGAGTATGTGCTGGAGCATAGGATGCACAGTCGTGTGCAGATGCTGCACAACGTGCCCGACGACGACCTGCCCGCCCTCTACCGCATGGCCGACTGTTTCGTCTATCCCTCGCGCTACGAGGGCTTCGGCATCCCCATCATCGAGGCCATCAGCCAGGGGCTGCCCGTAGTGGCCTGTGTCGGTTCGTGCCTGGAAGAGGCCGGCGGACCCGACAGCCTCTATGTCGACCCCGACGACGACGAGGCCATGGCCCATGCCATCGCTCAGATGCTCTTTGGCGCACCCGGTCGCCAGCAGCGCATAGAGCGCAGCCGCCAGTATATCCGTCAGTTTGAGAATAACGATGCGGCCCGCCGCTTTGCCGAACTCTATGAGTCGCTGCTAAAATAGAACGCCAATTGTTGTACGCCAAAACGCATACCCACCGTAGGGAGAGACCTTTTGCCGCACGCAAATTCTTCTCCATAATTAGCGTATAATAGTCCGAACGCAAATTGGGGGGAATGGTAGGAAAAGTAAGACAGTGTATTAGTCTGAACACAAATTGGGGAAAATGGTAGGAAAAATAATCTTTTCCATAATTAGTGTGTAATAGTCTGAACACAAATTGTGTAAAATGGTAGGAAAATTAAGAAAAATAATCTTTTCCATAATTTGTGTGTAATAGTCTGAACACAAATTGGGGAAAATGGTAGGCAAATTAAGAAAAAATATTATGATTATCCGCAACCAGCCGACATGTTTCTATTGTAGATGCGATGTTCAAACTCCGATGTGCAAGCGATGGAAGCTATCATAAGCCTGTCAAACAACTTGTCTCCAAAGTATCTGCGATTGAACTTGTAACAGAACTC
>JAILFU010000194.1 GCA_024697405.1 Prevotella sp. | reverse complement strand
CCGACATCACGTCGAAGAACGAGGTGAAGAAGAAAATATTCCTCGAGAACTTCCGCATGGTGCGCGAGAAACTGGCCGACCTCAAGGTGAAGGACTACAAACGCCTGCTGCAGCCCGTCATCGACGGCAACGAGATTATGGAGCTCTTCGGCCTGCAGCCCAGCCGCGAGGTGGGCACGCTCAAGCAGTTTCTCAAGGACGCCGTGCTCGACAACCGTGTCGAGAACGAGCGCGAGCCGCTGATGCAGCTGCTCATGGAGAAAGCCCGCCAGATGGGGATGACCGCAACAGTGAAACAATAAACCACACAAATATGAACGTAAAACTACACACCCCCAAGGACCCGGAAGAGGACTCCATCATGAATGCTATGTTTGAGGAGATCAGGGCTGCCGAGGCAGTGATTAGCCAGGCCAGAAAGAAATATAACTAACTCAGCTTCCGCAAGCCGTTACTGCTTCGAAATAGTCAGTACGCCGGCTGAGAGGGCGGGGACGCTGAGGACGACGTCGCAGCCGTCGGTCTTGGGGGTGGCGTGCTTGAGGGCTACGGCCTGCTTGTTCTCCATGCTGTTGGCTACGGTCAGCGAGCCGGGGGCGTAATAGTCGAACACAGCGCCCCTGACTTCAGTCCAGTCGCCTTTCACGCGCAGCACTGCCGGCTCTTCGGTGGGGTTCACTACCTTCACAATCACGTCGGCACCGTTCTCCGACATCGTGGTGCTCACGCTGAGGTCGCCCGTCTCGCCGCTGTAGGCCAGGCGGTACTTCGAGAAGTGGTCGTACCAGAGCTCGGTCACCTGGCAGTTGGGCGCCTTGAACAGGTCCTTATAGTCGAAGTTGATGAAGGCGTTGTTCCAGTCGGGGGCGTCGGTGCGGCGTATGAACAGGGCCGCAGCACCCATCGCCACCACGTCGCGCGCCTCGCACATATTGAGGAATCCGCCGGCGAAGAGGCCTGTGCGCCAGTCGATGCTGTTCAGGTTCCACTCCGAGATGAAGAGCTTGATGTTCGGGTTCGGCCCGTCGGCAATCATCCGAGCGTAGCGGTCGTACTGCTGGCCCAGGCGCACGGGCCCCGTGGCGTAGCCGCCCTGCTGCTCGTAGTGGTGCAGGCTCAGGTAGTCGAAGTAGTTGCCGCTGCGACGGATGAAGTCCTCGTCCTCGCGGAATCCGCCGCAGGCAATGATCTTGATTCCAGGGTCAATCTGCCGCATTGCGGTGCTGAAGTCGCGCACGCACTTCTCATAGCGCTCGATGCCCATCTCCCACATCTCGTTGTCAATCTCCCAGTACTTCACGTTGTAGGGCTCGGGGTGGCCGTTAGCGGCACGCTTGGCGCCCCATTCGTCAGTGGCGGGGGCATTGCAGTAGCGCAGCCAGTGGAGCGCATTCTGCAGGATGCTGTCGTACTCCTCGGCAGGGCGCTCGAACCTGACGCTCACCACGATGACCGGCTCGGAGCCCACCTCGCGGCAGAAGCGGATAAACTCGTCGGTGCCGAAGCAGTTCTGATCATAATCGAGCCACATCCAGTGAGCCCAGCGCTCGCGCTGCTCCTGCGGACCAATGCCCCACCTCCAGTCGTACTGCGCCACGTAGCCGCCGCCCGGCCAGCGCAGGCAGGTGGGGTGCAGCTCCTTCACGGCCTTCAGGATGTCGGGACGGAATCCGCCCAGATTCTTACCCGTCTGCGTGGTCATCGTCGCCATGTCCACCTGCACCGTACCGTCCTTCACCATGATGGCGAAGTCGCCGTCGAAACTGATTTGTGTCAGCCCACCTATCGAGGCTCGGAATCTGCCTTCACCGTTGAACGACGGCATGAGCGTAAACTCGTATTTCTTCCAGTCCTTGCTGACTTTGCCCAATGACGCAAGCGCCACAAACTTGCCGTCGGCGTTGCGCAGTCCCACCTTCAGCTTGCCATTGCCCTTGGCGTAGATGCTGCCAATGTAGTTTTCACCCGCGACGATGTTCTGCGGCCCCTGGAAGATGCCAGCCTCGGTCTTGCCTGCCGTAATCTCCTGCGAATAGCGCATGTTGACGGCATCATCCTTCACGAGACGGTACTTGCCACCCTCGCCGAAGGCTGTCCACTGCTGAGCCACGGCGGGAATCTTGACGTCGCCGGGCGTGCCCTCAAAGAGCGTCCTGCCGTCAGCGGCCGTCAGCCGGATGTTGCGGTAGGTGGCCTCGGTGTAGTTCACCCAGAAGGTCACGAAGTTGCGCCCGGCACGCTCCAGCCCGTCATAGCTCACTACCTGCTGGCCGTCCCAATAGACCGTCGCCCTGCTGCCGCGGCTCTCGATGCGCAGCTTGTGCCACGCCTGCGACTCGTTCACCTGCTCCTTCGTGGCGGGGGCCGATGCCAGCGGCGCGAGCATGTTCATGCGCCGTCCGGGCCGGCCGCCGAAGCCTTGCGACTGGCGCACCTCCATCTGGCAGATTGAGAAGTCGGCGGTAGAGCTCTGCTGCTGCAGTGCGGCGCGTGCGGCAGCCTCGTTGGCGGCGTCAATCTGCGACTGCGTCTGCGCCGGCGTGAACGTGCGTCCCTCGTAGTACGGGTCGTGTATGCGTACGTAATAAGGTGAGCCGTCGGCCTTGTTGCGGAAGGCGAAGCGTATGTCCATCAGTCCGCCGCTCCAGGCGCGCCGTGCCAGCTTGTAGGCGCGCCAGTTCACGTCCATCGTCAGGTCGAAGTCGCAGGTCGCGATGCTGTCGATCCTGAGCGGCTGCTCGTAGCGGGTGGGGGAGTGGAGCACCAGGTCGTCGTCCATATACCAGCCGTCGAAGTAGCCGTCGCGCGGTGGAATACCCGGATACTGCTCAGGCTCGAACGACCGCTCCTGAATGAGCTCCTGCCAGACGCCGTTGTTGGCCGAGAAGTAGATGTGCTCGAAGAGCTGCCCGTAGAGCATCTCGTCGATAATTCCCGAGGGCTGGCGGCTCTCGACTGCGATTTCATATTCACGCTGTGCGCTGGCTGTGGTTGCTGTGGCCAGGAATGCTGATAAAATAAAGTGTACGGCTCTCATCATTCTTTCCTTTTTGGTATGCAAAGATAAACGATTGTTTCCTGACCTCCAAATTTTGGTGCAACTTTTTACTCTTTTTTCGTGCTTTTTCGCAGCTGAGTGTTTAACAAAAATACTTCGGCTGTAACTAAAACCCGGCGCCTTTTGTCCAAAACCCGGCGCCTTTTGTCCAAAACCCGGCACCTTTTGCTCAAAACCCGGTGCCTTTTGAGCAAAAGGCACTGGGTTACCTCAGAGTGTTGGTTCTGGTGTCGGTTCCTGCCTCCGAAGGGCGATGCAAGGCACTATTTTGCCGATTAATCCGGCCATTTCTGCTATTATAGTTGCCATTCGCACTTTATATCCTACACTCCTTACACTCCCTACACCTAAGAAAGTTCAACAGGTGCAGGGAGTGTCGGAAGTGTAGGGTGTTTCCTGCGTTTTACAATCAGGGTGATAAATAGCGGGGCCGCTGGCGTTTCCCCGAAAAATCGTCATAAAGTGCAAAAAAGTCATAAAGAGTTACGCGCGTAATACATCTTTTTTGTACCTTTGCAGTCTGTAACGAATAATAAGCTCAATAAAACAACATTATGAAAAGGAACAAGTTTTTAATGATTGCGGCCTCTGCGCTGCTGCTTGCCTCGTGTGGAGGCGGCGGTGGCGGACGCCCGGAATTCGGTGACAACGAGTACCCCGTACTGGAGGTAGGTACCAGCAGCGCCTCGTCGCAGGCTACCTATCCCGCCTCCATCAAGGGTGTGCAGGACGTTCAGATCTCGCCGAAAGTTTCAGGATTCATTACTCGCATCAACGTGAAGGAAGGCCAGAACGTGGGTGCGGGACAGGTGCTCTTCGTCATCGACAACGCCACGTATCAGGCGCAGGTGCGCCAGATGCAGGCTGCCGTCAACACGGCGCAGGCTGCCTGCAACACGTCGAAGCTCTCGTACGAGAACTCGCAGAAACTGTATGAGAACAAGGTTATCGGCGACTTCGAACTGCAGTCGGCTACCAATGCCTACGAGAGTGCGAAGGCCCAGCTGGCCCAGGCTCAGGCCGGTCTGGCCTCTGCCAAGGAGACGCTGAGCTTCTGCTACGTGAAGAGCCCCGCCGCCGGTGTGGTGGGCACGCTGCCGCTGAAGGTGGGCGCGCTGGTGAGTGCTGCCTCGGTGCTGACCACGGTGTCGAACATCTCGTCGATGGAGGTCTATTTCTCGATGACCGAGAAGGACGCCCTCGACATGTCGAAGAGCGGCGACGGCCTGTCGGCCCTGCCCTCGGTGCAGCTGCAGCTGGCCGACGGCACCATGTACGGCCACGAGGGTAAGGTGACGAAGATGAGCGGCGTCAT
>JAILFU010000121.1 GCA_024697405.1 Prevotella sp. | reverse complement strand
CAGCGGTAAGTTCTGACCAAGCAACCTCTATCTTCTTCTCACCATTCTCCTCAATCCATATCTTTGCCACGGTATTACCTCTGTGCGACTTCTTACTGCCTCTACGTACTACATGGATGTGTCGACGATTCTCCGTCGCATAGGCAGGGAATTCAGAAAGGATGAAATAGAGAAGCAACATCAGTTTGCCCATTGTCGAAACTCTTTTATTTTTACTATCGTGTGCAAAGATACTACTTTTTTGTGAAATCCGACTCGCTACACCTTATTATTAATATTTATTAGGGAAAAGTATTGCCATGTCCCCTAATAGAAGGTTACTGAAATAACAAGAATTGTCATAAGAAAGAGCTGCATTCCACTGAATTTCACAAGCAAACTTTTCGTCACGAATTTCACCAGAATTTCACCATAGCAAAAGAAAAACGAGCCACATTTCTGTAACTCGTTGATTTCTAGCGTAGCGGGAGCCGGGATTGAACCGGCGACCTCATGATTATGAATCATGCGCTCTAACCAGCTGAGCTATCCCGCCATCATCTTGTTTCCCTAAGCGGGTGCAAAGGTACTACATTAAATTGGAAATAGAGGATTGGAAAAAGGAAAAAATGCAGCGCCTTAACGTTATTTAGCATTTGGTTGGTAAAATTCAGCGTTTTTCTTGCGGGTAATATTCTTTTTATTCGTATCTTTGCAGGCGAAACTTGACTACCTTCAGAAATAGAAACTAAAGAGAAAACTAACCGCATGAATAACATAAAGAAGCAGAGGCTGGAACTGGAATATCCGCTGAATGCCCGCAAGCCGGACATCCTGTGGAACCTGATGAGTACCGATCATGGGCTGGAACGGTGGATTGCTGACCGTGTGAACGAACAGAACGGCGTCATGGAGCTGACATGGGGAGACCCTTGGGGTGAGCACCACACGCTGCATGCACAAATATTGGAGCGCGAGAAGAACAGCCATATACGTCTGAAATGGACTGACGAGCCAGACCCCGATGCCTACTGGGAGATGCGCATTGGGCGAAGTGAACTCACGGAGCAGGTGTGCCTCTGTGTCACTGACTACAGTTGGGCCGATGACATCGACGACCTGCACGACTTGTGGGACGGCAACTTGGAGCGCCTGCATCAGTCGAGCGGTCTATAAGGCCCTTGCAAGCCTCCCCGAAGGGGAGAATATTTCCCCACCCTTGGTGAGGGGCAGCGGATAGGCAAACAGGAGTTAGGAGCTAGGAGTTGGAGTTAAAAATGATTAAGGAGGAGAAAAAACTCCTAACTCCTAACTCCTAACTCCTAACTCTTTTGTACCTTTGCAGGCCGAATGTTCAGGATCAAGAAATTAGACATATTCATTGCGAAGCAGTTCGGCCTGCTGTTTGTGGCCACCTTCTTCATCTGCCAGTTTGTGCTGATGATGCAATTCCTGTGGCGCTATATCGACGACCTGATAGGCAAGGGACTGACCATGGATGTGCTGGCACAGTTCTTTTGGTATATGGCGCTGATGCTGATGCCGCAGGCGCTGCCGCTGGCCATTCTGCTCAGCTCGCTCATCACTTACGGCAACCTTGGCGAATCGTCGGAGCTGACGGCCATCAAGGCTGCCGGCATCTCGCTGATGCAGAGCATGCGCTCGCTCATTGTCATTGTGCTCCTCGTGGCTGGCGTGTCGGTGTATTTCCAGGAGGAGATAGGCCCCAATGCCAATAAGCACCTGACACAGCTGTTGGTGTCGATGAAGCAGAAGAGCCCGGAGCTGGAGATTCCTGAAGGTGTGTTCTACGACGGCATACCTAGCACCAGCCTCTATGTACAGAAGAAAGACCTGCTGACGGGAAAGCTCTACGGCATGATGATTTTCCGGCAGACCGGCTCATACGAAGACCAGGCCATCATCCTGGCTGACAGCGGCATGCTGCAGTCGACTGCCGAGAAGAAGCACCTGCTGCTGACGCTGTGGAGCGGGGAGTGGTTTGAGAACATGAAGCAGCAGGACATGGGAGGCACGGCCGAGGTGCCCTACCGGCGTGAGACGTTTGCCTATAAGCAGGTGCTTCTCGACTTCGACGGAGACTTCAACCTGACTGACGCTTCCCTGCTCAGCGGCAATGCCAAGGCGAAAAGCTCCAAGCAGATTCTGCATGACTTGGATTCCATCCGCCATAGTAACGACTCCATAGGCCGGCAGTTCTATGCCGAGGGCAAGCGCTACAGCTTCTCCGACCCCCAGATTTCGCGCGAAGACTCCATCCGCCTGGCCATAGAGGTGCAGAAAGAACTGCCAGACCTGGATAGCCTCTATGCCAAGCTGGACGCCGAGGGCCAGCGCGAGGTGATGAAGGCGGCAGCCCGGCAGGCACAGCTCTGTGCCAACGAGGTGATGATGAAGGGCGACTATGCCAATACGCTGTACCGCCAAGAGCGCACCCACCTGCTGGAGATCATCGGCAAGTTCACGCTGTCGCTGTCGTGCATCATCTTCTTCTTCATCGGTGCTCCTTTAGGCGCCATCATCCGCAAGGTCGGACTGGGCGTGCCCGTCATTATCTCGGTGCTGGTGTTCATCGTCTACTATATCTTTGACAACAGTGGCTACCGCATGGCACGCGATGACAATTGGACGGTGTGGTTCGGTCGTTCCATCGCTACAATGGTGCTCACTCCGCTGGCCGTCTTCTTCACCTACAAGGCTAACAACGACTCTGCCGTGTTCAACATCGACGCCTACCGTATGTTGGTGCGCCGCATGCTGGGCCTGCGGCAGAAGCGCAACATTGCCGGCAAGGAGGTGATCATCACCGACCCCGACTACAAGACTGACGCATCGCTGCTGGCCACCATCAATCAGGACATCTCGCGGTATACCGAAGAGCATCATCTGCTGCGCTGGCCCAGTCCGGTCAAGGTGTTCTTCCGCCCTGGCGACGACCGGCAGATTATCGAAATCAGCGAGCGGTTGGAAACCGTCATCGAAGACTTGTCGAACACCCGCGACAAGCAGATGCTCCATCTGCTGAACCAATACCCGGTCTTGGCTACTCATGCCCATACGCGGCCCTTCCGGCAGCGTTGGCTCAACGCCCTCACGGGCATCATCCTGCCCTTGGGACTCTTCTTCTACATCCGTATGCTGCGCTTCCGGCTGCGTCTGTACAAAGACCTGAAGACCATTGAGAAGACCAGCGAGAGTGTCATAGAGAGCTGCTCCCAAAGTTAGGAAGCGAGACTGGCTTTAGCTCCATAAAAGAATATGTCAATGAACAGCAATACGAATCCTATCGGTCATTCAGACCCTCAACCCCTTCACTTAGGGGGCTTGTCTACTATACCCGAGGCCATCGACGATTTCCGCGACGGCAAGTTTGTCATCGTGGTCGACGACGAGGACCGCGAGAACGAGGGTGACCTCATCTGTGCCGCCGAGAAGATTACCCCCGAGATGGTGAACTTCATGCTGAAGTATGCCCGTGGCGTACTTTGCGCCCCCATCACCCTCAGCCGCAGTGAGGAGCTGGACCTTCCCCGTCAGGTCAGGGAGAACACCAGTGTGCTGGGCACCCCGTTCACCGTCACCGTCGACAAGCTGGAGGGCTGCACCACCGGCGTATCGGCCCACGACCGTGCCGCCACCATCCGTGCCCTGGCCGACCCCGCTTCTACGCCGCAGACCTTCGGCCGCCCCGGCCACATCAACCCCCTCTATGCTCAGGACAACGGAGTGCTGCGCCGCTCAGGCCACACTGAGGCTGCCGTCGACCTCTGCAAGCTGGCCGGCCTCTATCCTGCCGGTGCCCTCATGGAAATCATGAACGACGACGGCACCATGGCCCGTCTGCCAGAGCTGCTGGTCTTCGCCCGGGAGTATGGGCTGAAAATCATCACCATCAAGGACTTGATCAGCTACCGCCTGCGCCAGGAATCGCTCATCGAGGTGGGCGTCGAGGCCGACATGCCCACCGAGCACGGCCACTTCCGCATCGTGCCTTTCCGCCAGAAGAGCAACGGACAGGAGCATTTCGCCCTCATCAAAGGCACATGGGCAGAGGATGAGCCCATCCTCGTGCGCGTACATTCTTCATGTATGACGGGCGACATTCTAGGCTCCCGCCGCTGCGACTGCGGCGAGCAGCTGCACCGCGCCATGGAGAAGATTGAGCAGGAGGGAAAGGGCGTCATCGTCTACATGCAGCAGGAGGGTAGGGGAATAGGCCTGATGAACAAGCTGGCCGCCTACAAGCTGCAGGAGGAGGGCTACGACACCGTCGACGCCAACCTCTGCCTGGGCTTCAAGGCCGACGAGCGAGACTACGGCTGCGGTGCTCAGATGCTGCGCCATCTGGGTGTGCACAAGATGCGCCTCATGACCAACAACCCCGTGAAGCGTGTAGGCTTGGAGGCCTACGGGCTGGAAATCGTGGAGAACGTGCCCATCGAAGTAACCCCCAACGAGTACAACCTGCGCTACCTGAAGACCAAGCAACAGCGCATGGGGCATACCCTGCACCTATAAAAACAGCAAAAAAAGGTCAATTTTCTTTCGGTAAAACGAAATAAATGCGTACCTTTGCACGTTGAAACTATACAAAACGACAAAATCGAACACGAAATGCCACAACTATCCAACCGCTTGCAGCGCCTGGCACCATCTGCCACGCTGGCTATGTCGCAGAAGAGCGCCGAGATGAAGGCCCAGGGCATCGACGTCATCAACATGAGCGTCGGCGAGCCCGATTTCAACACGCCCGACCACATCAAAGAGGCCGCGAAGCTGGCCGTAGACCAGAACTATTCGCGCTACTCGCCCGTGCCGGGCTATCCTGAACTGCGCAAGGCCATCGTCAAGAAGCTGAAGGAAGAGAACGGCCTGGACTACACCGTGAACGAGATACTGGTGTCGAACGGTGCCAAGCAGAGCGTGTGCAACACGGTGATGGCGCTGGTGAACCCCGGCGAGGAGGTCATCATCCCCGCCCCTTATTGGGTCAGCTATCCGCAGATGGCCCTGCTGGCCGGCGGCAAGCCTGTCTTTGTGGAGGCCACCTTCGAGCAGAACTTCAAGATGACACCCGAGCAGCTGGAGGCTGCCATCACCCCGCAGACCCGCCTGCTCATACTCTGCTCGCCCAGCAACCCCACCGGCTCTGTCTATAATAAAGAGGAGTTGCGCGCACTCGCGAACATTATATTAAAGCATGACAACCTCTATGTGCTGGCCGACGAGATTTACGAGCACATCAACTACGTGGGCCGTCATGAGTCCATCGCTCAGTTCCCTGGCATGAAGGAGCGCACCATCGTGGTGAACGGCGTGTCGAAGGCATACGCCATGACAGGCTGGCGCATCGGCTATATTGCCGCTCCCGAATGGATAGTGAAAGGCTGCAACAAGCTGCAGGGACAGTACACCAGCGGCCCCTGCTCCGTGAGCCAGAAGGCAGCGCAGGCTGCCTACGAGGAGAGCCAGCAGTGCGTGGAGGAGATGCGGCAGGCCTTTGAAAGGCGCCGTGACCTCATCGTAGGCCTGGCCCGCCAGATTCCCGGCCTGGAGGTGAACGTGCCCGAAGGCGCCTTCTACCTCTTCCCCAAGTGCAGCAGCTTCTACGGCAGTACCGTATGTCGCGATAGTATCGCGACAAACAGGACTATCGGGAACAGCACCGACCTGGCCATGTACCTGCTGGAGGAGGCTCATGTGGCCACCGTCGGAGGCGATGCATTCGGCGATCCTGCATGCTTCCGGATGAGCTATGCTACTAGCGATGACAACATCAGAGAAGCCATGCGACGCATAGGTGAGGCACTGGCTAAGCTGAAAAAATAAAAAAATGCTAGTTAAACGTTGTTAAAACGGCTCAAAGTCCACATAATTTTCTTAACTTTGTCCCCAATTTAAAACCTAATCAACTTATTTTATAACTTAACAACAAAAAAATCAAAATTTATGGCAACTACACAAGCAGCTGCTCCGGCAGCAAAGAAAGCCGCAAAGGCTAAGGGTACAAGCAGTATCGGTATCAAGGATGCAATCTGGGTGATTGTCGTCTGTGGTATCATTGCATTCTGCAACTTCTTCTTCAATTTCGGCCAGTCCTCCAACTTCGAGGGTGGCGATCCCAATGGCAGCCCGCTGAACATCTGGGGTACTATCTTCAAGGGTGGTGTTATCGTGCCTGTTATCCACACGTTGCTGCTCACCGTACTTTGCATGTGTATCGAGCGCGTCATCGCTCTGAGCAAGTGCATCGGTAAGGAGAAGCTCGCCACTTTCGTAGGCAAGATCAAGAAGGACATCAAGGCCAAGGACTTCGACGCAGCTCTGAAGGATTGTGACAATCAGGGTGGCTCTGTGGCTAACGTCGTCCGCGCTGCCGTTATGGCATACAAGGAGGCTGATGCTACTACAGGTATCAAGAAGGAAGTGAAGATGGCCCGCATCCAGCAGGCTCACGAGGAGGCTATCGCCGTTGAGATGCCTACGCTGACCATGAACCTTCCCATTATCGCCACCATCGTTACGCTGGGTACGCTGACTGGTCTGCTCGGTACTGTGGTAGGTATGATCAAGTCGTTCCAGGCTCTGGCACAGGGCGGTGGCGGTGACTCCGTTGAGCTGTCCGCAGGTATCTCTGAGGCTCTGATTAACACGGCCTTCGGTATCGGTACATCATGGCTGGCCGTTGTAGGCTACAACTTCTTCACCAACCGCATCGACAAGATTGCGTTTGCACTGGACGAGATTGGTTATTCAATTGCACAGACCTACGCTGCTACTCACACCGACGAAGCTTAGTTTTCACATTAGCCCACTCCTAAAACCATTACGACTATGGCTAAAATGAAAATTAAGAAAAACGACGTCTGGATTGACATGACCCCCATGTCCGACGTGATGGTGCTGCTGCTCACCTTCTTCATGCTGTCAGCAAACTTCGTGAAGAACGAGGTGGTGAAGGTGATGACGCCGCAGTCACGAACGGAGGTGAAGGTTCCGTCAACCGCGACGCTCGACATTACCATCGACACCCTGGGACGTGTCTATCTGGGCACCGACAAGGTGGTAACAATGGAATATGCGCTGGACACACTGCTGTCCAAGGAGTTTAGCAAGTACAAGGATCAGCTTGGCGATACCAAGGCTAATGCTGCCATTCGCGCCACCTTTAAGGCCGAGACGCAGATTGGTATCCCATTCGAGCAGCTGGCCGCTTATCTGGGCAAGACCCACGAGCAGATGAGCAAGCAGCTCAAGGAGAGCGGACTGCCCCTTGACTCGGTTATTGAGATCCCCAATCCTAACAAGGAGACGGGTAAGGACATTTACAGCGAGTTCCAGCTTTGGGTAAAGGCTCTGAAGAACGGCTACAAGAAGTGGTACAAGGATATGGAGCGCAAGAAGGACAAGGGTGAGCCCATCGAAATCGACCTGGCCACCACGCCCAACAAGCTCGAAATCTGTATCAAGTGCGACCAGAATACTCCTTATGGCACCTTCAAGAAGGTCATTACCGAGTTGCAGGACATCAACGAGAGCCGCTACAAATTGCTTACACAGTATAAAAAGGAAGAATAACTATGGCTAAGAAAAAAGAAAGCAAACAGAAAAAGATGAATGTCCGAGTCGACTTCACGCCGATGGTGGACATGATG